>JAYTKX010000123.1:0-10840 GCA_043729865.1 Methanobacteriota archaeon | reverse complement strand
GTCTCTTGGTAGTATATCCACATCTGTTATTATCTAAGACATTGTTATTAGGAGAGTGGACTATCAATATGCTCATTTTGATTCGGAGATACTGGTTAAGCTGTACTATTGTGACCTTAATGGAAAACATAACCGTACAGGATTTGAAAAGATCTGGCATCACACTTAAACAATACGTGCTCGGTAGAAGGGATACGGACTCAAGGGCAGGCACCCTCAACATCGGGCGGTATCTGGCGCTGGATAGATCCCTTGGGGCTGATGTCTTTATAGATGCTCTTAGACCACACGTCATTCTCATCTGCGGCAAGCGCGGTTATGGCAAATCCTATACGATGGGCACAATGATCGAGGAACTTGCTTCGCTTTCTCCTGAGATAAAAACAAATATCGCTGCTCTTGTTATTGATACCATGGGTGTATTCTGGACTATGCGCCATGAAAACAGGAAAGAAGCCGGGCTTCTGGAAAGATGGGGGCTTGCCTCGCAGGGTTTTGATGTTGAAGTGTTCGTTCCTGCAGGCAGCGTAAAGCAGTATGAAGCCCAGAATATAAGCGTCAAACCTTTTTCAATCTCAACCTCAGGACTTTCAGGGTATGACTGGTGCTCTTTATTCAGCGTTGCTCCCGTAAGCGCTTTAGGTGTTATCCTGATCAAGACCATCGATGAACTGAAGGAAAAAAGATCTGACTTTTCCCTTTCTGACATATTGGACGCCGCAGGCAAGAATGAATATGCTGATACCACGATCATGAACGCGGTGCAGAACTATTTCCGCGCCGCTCGTTCATGGGGCATCTTTGACGAAAAAGAACTCAGTATTTCGGATATGCTAAAGGGCGGTAATATTATCATCCTTGACCTGAGTTCGCTGGAAAACCAGAGCGTCAGGGCTATCGCTGTCAAGATGCTGGGGAAAAGGATTTATGAGGAACGCATAAAAGCAAGACGGATATACGAAAGGATGGAGATGGGAGATATTTCTGGTGAAAAAGGAATGCCGATGGTCTGGATGTTCATCGACGAAGCGCATATGTTCCTGCCGCGGGAAGGTGAAACTCCAGCTACGGGCGTGCTCGTTAACGAATGGCTGAGGCAGGGACGTCAGCCCGGTCTTTCCGTGGTCTTTGCAACCCAGAGACCGGCAGCGCTTCACTCGGATGTGATGTCCCAGAGCGATATTATCATATGCCACCGCCTGACAGCGCAGGATGATATTATCGCGCTTGAGGCTATACACCCGACATACATGCGCGAGGGGATAAGCGACCACCTGAAAAAGATGGGGATAGAGAAAGGAGCGGCGCTGATTATCGATGATACATCTGAGGCTGCCCACCTTGTGAAAATGCGCCCCAGGAAATCCTGGCATGGCGGAGAAGAGCCAAGCGCGCTCGGGCACAGGTAAACCGCGGATGCGCCCTCCAGAGGCGCGACTCTGGGCGCCTTTATCTTTGGTTTATTATTTTTCAAAAATTTCATGATAGCCCACACAAGTTGTGGCGTTAAAATTCCCATCATCGGAACTTTTTATTATAAAAATTTTTTCATGCAGGTAATATCAGTCTAACATCTGAAAAATTAATCGGGCTCGAATGACCTTTCCACCCTTTTATAAGATGATAGAGTCCAACTATACAAAGTATCAATTCACCTGATTTCAACAGCAATTCTGCCTGGTCCGGCTCAACCCTCGTTCTGCTTCCCTCTACGATTCTCGCTTTTTTCTTCAAATGATTTTCCAAGATAGATCAGTTGTTTGAACTCTTTGTCGTTATTTATCCAATTAGATATCCGTTTTCTAAGTCCACCTATTATGAAAAAATGATATATCTGAAAGGCATGAATGAATCGGAGAAAATAGCTTATGAATATTTAATGAGTAAAGGGTACTCAGCTGAAAAAATAACATTCAACCCTCGATTAAGTCCAGATTTTGAAACTAACCTACCAAAAATTACTGGTCAAAAAGTGATTTTTGGGATTGATGTATCCATACTACTTTGGGTTGGTTTGGCAGGGGCACTTGGCAGTATTGTTAGTATAATGGTAAGACTTCAGGATTTTACTCTTTTGCCGAATGGAGATCCATCGATTCTGTTTTTCACAGGTTTCTTTAAGCCTGTAGTGGGAGCGTCTTTTGCCCTCTTTGTTTTTGCCGCATTGAAGGCCGGACTTATCCCTGTAACAATCGAATCAGATAAAGAAATGTATTTTTTTATGGCATTATCTTTTGTTTCAGGTTTCAGCGAGAGATTTGCTAAGGATATTGCGACTAAGACAGAACAAAAAATTCCAACGACATAGCTGGCTTATCGAGAAAGCGGATGTCGCCTAACGCCAAATACTGCCTCATGGGACTTCAGATATGCTCGGAACATTAGGCGAAATTTTTACTTATCAACTGCGACTATTCGTTTTAATTTTAATCCCTGCGCCTGAATAGATTCACACAATCTAAACCACCAAATATAAAGTCAAAACCATCGAGCATAGGCACTGATGCATTGGAATTTTATTCCTATGTCCTTTACCAGATTTAGAATTATTTAACACTTATGCACAAGTGAAAACCAATCCCATGCACTCATTTCCTGAAATACCTCCACACTTCCTCAGCATCCTTTTTCCTGACCCCCGGCACCTTTCCTATCTCCTCCACATCAGCCTTCCTCAACTTCTCCACAGACCCAAAATACCGCAGCAGCGCCTGTTTCTTCTTCTCACCGATACCAGCGATCTTATCCAGTTCCGACTCAACGATCCTTTTCCCTCTCAATTTCCTGTGATATCCCACTGCGAACCTGTGCGCTTCATCCCGTATCCTCTGCACAAGTTTCCGCGCTGGCGAGCCCTCTGGCAGAATGACCGGCGCCTCCTTTCCTGGCAGGAAAATATGTTCGAATTCCTTGGCAAGCGCCGCCACATCAAGAGACAGCCCCAGGCTGCCAATTGCGGCAAGCACAGCGTTCAACTGCCCTTTTCCCCCGTCGATCAATACAAGGTCGGGCATCCTTTTTCCTTCTTCCTTTCTTCTCGCATAGGCTCGTTTCACGACCTCTTCCATCATCGCAAGATCATCCGCGCCCCCCACTGTCCTTATTTTGAACCTCCTGTAATTCTTTTTGTCAGGCTTCCCGTTCTCGAAAGCAACAAGTGAACCCGTGGAGTCCGTGCCGCTGATGTTCGAGATATCAAAAGCCTCGATAACTGACGGCGCAGCAGGCAGAGCAAGCGCCTTCTGGAGCGCCAGCAGCGCCTCATTTTTACCTTCGTGAAGCAATTCCTGCCCGAGGAGCATACTTGCGTTCTCCTGTGCAAGGTTCATAAGCCCCTTCTCCACTGCGTTCTTCGGGGTCTTGAGCCTTGAACCCTTACCTGCGAGCCACAGCGATATGGATCCATCCGCTATATCTACCGGGATTATTAATTCCTGCGGCGGTATGGCATCAAGATAATATTGTTTGATAAAACTCGATAACATCTCATTCTCATCAGAGCCAGCCGTAGCAAGTGTAAATGTATCCCGCCCCCGAAGTTTTCCTTCACTTACATGGAATACCTGCAGGGCAGCTTTTTCTCCTGCGATGGCATAAGCGAGAACATCCTGTTCTTTTTGCCCGGGCACATTAACGCGCTGTTTTTCAGAAATTTCCTGCAGAGCATTGATCTGGTCGCGGATGTGCGCTGCTTTCTCGTATTCCTGATCATTTGAAAGCAGTTCCATCTCATGAGTGAGTGACCGGATCAACTGGCTGTGTCTTCCCTTGAGGAGGTCTGACACATTTCTGATTATCCCGAGGTATTCCTCTTTAGACACAATACCGGCGCACGGAGCTGCGCACTGCTTTATATGATAGTTAAGACACGGCGGGCAGGGCAGCTTCTTCCTGCATCTTCTCATACCCAGCCTGGAAGCCATTTTTATGAGTTCACGCACAGCCCGGGAACCTGGATAAGGACCATAATACGCTGCCCCATCCCGCTCCCGCCTGCGGGCAATGCATATGCGAGGGTATTCATCGTTCGTTATCCTGATAAAAGGATACGCCTTATCATCCCGCAGCTTCACGTTATAGCGGGGAGCATGTTCTTTTATGAGGTTTGATTCCAGCACAAGCGCCTCGACCTCTGTGCCGGTAACGATATACTCAAGACCATTGATATTCCGTACAAGCATCCTGGTTTTAGGGGAGTCGGACTCCCTGAAATACTGGCTCACCCTGTCCCTCAGGGATGATGCTTTTCCCACATAGATCACCCTGTTCTCCATATCCTTCATAAGGTAGACGCCCGGGGATCCAGGGAGTCTTTTAGCGTCTTTGATATCTATGCTCATTTAATTATTATTTCAGATTCCGCTTTGCGTTCCTATGATCATTTCGTATCCTGATAAAATTCAAGGATGAAATTAAATATATTTTTGATCGGAGTGGTAAATAATGAACAGAGACCAGCTAATAGGTCTTTGCCATAATAGCCATATTTTTAGTTTCCCTGCCGCAGACAGGACACTTTCCCGTGCCGCGTCCGAGTTCTCCTTCAGGTATGCCGAGTATCCCTGCGCCCACGGCTTCTTCCATCGATAGTCCGCATTCCCGTTCGCCGCACCATGCTATCCTTGCTATACCCTCCGGGATATTTTCTTTCACTTCTTCCAGGGTATTGCAATCTTTTATTCGTCCTCTCAATGAAATTGCGGCTTTTTCAAGCAGGCTTTCATGGATAGCATGGAAGCGATCTCTTACCTCTTCCACGATATTAGCAAGCGGAGCTGTTTCCTTTTTCCCGTTGTCCCTCCTTACGATAGTTGCTACGTTATTTTTCAGGTCGCGTGGACCTATCTCCACCCTCACCGGGACGCCTTTCATCTCCCACCTGTAATACTTGGCTCCCGGGCGCTCATCGCTCGTGTCAAGCGCTGTGCGGATACCTTCTTTTTTCAGCAGTTCTGCTACATCGGTGCACGCTTTTATTATGTCTTCGCTATTTCCGAATATTATCGGGATGACCACGACCTGGACCGGCGCCACTTCTGGAGGGAACACAAGACCCTTATCATCCCCGTGAACGGAAATAAGCGCTGCAATGCTGCGTTCCGAGATGCCGTAGCAGGTCTGTTGTGCGTAAACCTGCTCGCCGTTTAAGTCTTCGTACTTTATATCAAATGTCTTTGCAAAGTTGCTCCCGAGATGATGCGCTGTGCCTATCTGCAGCGTTTTACCGTCCGGCATCAGCGTATCTACAGCCATCGTGTAGTCTGCGCCAGGGAACTTATCCCAGTCAGGACGCTTTGAGACTATCGTGGGTACTGCAAGCCTCCTGTAGAACTCCTGGTATATGCGCGTGGCTTCCTTCACCTGTTCTGCCGCCTCATCCCATGTAGCGTGAACGGTATGCGCCTCCTTGAACGAGGTTATCTCGCGAAGGCGGATAAGAGGGCGGGTGTGTTTTGTTTCATACCTGAAGGTGTTCACTATCTGGTATATTTTGATAGGCAGGTCGGCATGTGAACGCACCCATACCTTATACATGGGATAAATGGCTGTCTCGCTTGTGGGGCGCATCGCGAGTTTGACATCAAGCTCGTTCTTGCCGCCGTGGGTGACCCAGTACACTTCATTCTCGAAGCCTTTGATGTGTTCAGCTTCCTTCATGAACTCGTTCTCAGGGATGAGCAGGGGAAAAAGCGCTTCCTGGTGGTCTTTATCAAGCAGTTCGCGGATGATAGCATAGGTTCTCTTTCGCACATCAAAGCCAAAGGGGAACCAGACATACAGCCCTTTTACCGGGTAGCGCACGTCCATGATCTCCCCTGTGAGAAGAAGTTCGTTATACCATTCACTGAAATTTGATTTTGAAGGGAGTACAGCCTTTTTTACTTCTGTCTGCTTTTCTGCCATGAAGGTGCTACTATATTCTTATTGGGTATAAATTTTATTAGGGTAGAAATAGAGCCGTTTGCGTCCAACTCCATGTAGCTTTAGGATAAAATAACTTCTTTTATCTATCTGCTAATTTCTCAAGTATTTTTTCAAGCTGTTGGTTGTGTACTCTCTGCTCGACTACAAAAGAACTTAATACGGAAGTATCCGCTTTAATATCACGCAATACATCGACCCCTATATCCAGCTTCCTTCCGATGTCCCAAAATTCATCCGTATATAGTGCTCTGAAGCCAATATCCTGAACTTTTCCCGTTACCATTATGTTATAGCATTTCTGCATTATTTTTATTCAGGATGTGAACAGTATTAAACATATATGTTGAAGTGCAACATCTCCCGGAACATGGATTTTCACATTAGAAACCGCAGATAAAGACGCCCAGAGTCACGCCTCTGGAGGCTCGCGACTCTGGGCGTTCATCTGCGGTTTTTTGAATTCTAACACCAAAATGATTTTACACCCACGAGAAAACACCTGAAAAAAGAATACTATCTGGTCTTGTTAGAATGAAAAGATATATCAGGTTTTAAAATATATTGAACTGTCAGGAGAACTACAAATGGAGCAGGAACTAACCCGGATAGGCGTCTCACTTCCTGAGAATTTGCTTGAGAAATTCGATGAAATAATCACAAAAAGAGGCTACTCATCCCGTTCAGAAGGAATACGGGATGCGATACGGAGCTATATCCGCTACTATGCATGGATGAGCGAGGTGGAAGGCGAGAGAGCCGGGACGATCTCTATGGTGTATGACCACAGCCAGAGAGGGCTTGTGAATTCGCTGCTTGATATTGAACATGAGTTCTCCTCGATAATCCGTTCGTCTCTCCATATACACATAAGTCATGACATGTGCATGGAAGTATTGCTTGTAATGGGTGAAGGGCGTGATGTTAAAAAAGTCGCTGAGAAAATAATGACTCTAAGAGGAGTGAAGCACGTCAAACTCACGACCATTATACCAGGAGAAGAGATATAACATCACCATTTTATCATGCTGTACATCATCGGGTTGCGGTATGTCAGTTCATGGATCATTTTCACTATCTCTTTTTTAGGGACATTGATGGATCTCTGTGATATCCTGTAAACATCCTCAACTTCGACCTTCCCGTAATAACTCAGCAATTTCACTATCCTCATGACTGTATTTTTCTGCCTCTCATGTTCGCGCGTCTGGTAAGTACGAATGGCGCGCAGCAGGTCAATTCTTCGGAACTCAGGCCAGTAAGGCGCGCAGAAATATGCAGCGCATTCATTGCCGTTCGCCTGCCAGGGCAGGAAATTGGAGATCCGCTCATTGCCGCCTGTCCTTATGATCAGATCGACGCCGGGGACAGAACCGGTTGATGGATACATATTCTTAGAGAAAGTCTGTTCATTGATATCCTCGATGGAAAGCATACCACTTTTGATCTTTCGCGCCATGGCGCGCGTCGCGTCCACGAGTTCCTGTCTTCCTCCGTATGCCAGCGCTACGTTAAGATACACGCCGTCGTAATTTTTTGTGATATCCTGGGCGCGTCTTGCTGCGGATTGCAGGGGTGGTGGTAGAATATCCATATTTCCTATCACCCGTACTCTCATCCTGCGCCTGTGGGTTCGTTCGTCACTGCATATTTTATCGAACTTTAAGCCTATAAGGTCAAAAAGGGAATTTTTCTCATCGTCATCCCTGTTGAAGTTCTCTGTTGAAAATGCATAAACAGTAAGCTGCTTAATACCCAGATCAAAGCTCCAGTCCAGGACTTTTTCTGTTGAATCCGCACCTTTGAGATGACCATAATACTGTGAAAGACCATGTTTTATTGCAAAACGCCTGTTGCCGTCCATTATTATTGCAACATGCGATGGGATGGGTTTACCTCTTATTTCACTGGCAAGCAATTCCTCGTATCCACCGTATAATATCCCTGTCAAATTCAAAATATCACTTACCTTATTTATTACCAAACATGTATTAAAGATTACCTGAAATCTCCTAACTGGCGCTGTTCTTCTTTCTCAGCTTTTTCCATCTTTTCCATCTTATCCGAAGGTCTGCCTATCTGCCTTAGAACTTTCATTGCGGTCTTTGATCCGATAATCCGCGCGATCGCATTCTGGTCAGCGGTCATGAGCGCCTCCATGCCCCTTATCCCGGCTGTGTAAAGTTTGCGAGCACGTACCCGCCCGATGCCCCTTATCTGGATAAGCTCCAGAAGATCGGGGCTGGCGCCATATTCCACGCGCTGCGCAAGTTCCTGCGCAATACCTGCACATGAGCGTTTCTGGTCTTTTCCGAGTTCTGCCATTGAATGGACAAGCCACAGCGCAGTTTCTGAGAGCGCCCTTATATCCCCTTCTCCTATACCGAATTTCTTTACTATATCCTCTTCTTTTCTCTCATTTATCCAGTCAAGCATCACGCATGCGGTCTTGACTTCAGAAAGGAACCATTCGTAATCCTTATTGAACTGCGGAGGTATCTGCACGAACTCAGTGCTGTGTTCCATCACGAAATCACTTATCCATTCATAATCGTTCGAACGCAGGTACAGGGGGCGCATATCAGGCGTCCTGCATGCAAGATGGAGAAGGGTAAGCTCATTATACCGCATGTCCTTTTCTTCTATCCTCTTCATTCCATCGAGGATCATTGAGGCTGACATCGGATCTATATAGAGCCTGGATACAAGTTCCCCGAGCCTGGTAGCGAAAAGTCCGTTCTGTTCGATGACGAACTGTTTTTCGACAAGGAAGGCGATAACTTTTTCAATTACCGCCTTCAGGCTCCAGGGCTCCTGCTGCGTTGCGTAGAATGTCTTTCCCATAAATGCAAGGAGCTCATCCATACTCCGGGCAAAACCAGTAGCTATCGTTGAAAGAATATGTGTGCGCATGGCGTTCTCACTTCCGAGCTTTGACCAGATATTTTCCGCCTTTGCAAGCACATACTGCTGCATCAATTCTTCCAGTTCATCGTAGGTCTTTGCAATAAGCACTGACTCACCGTAAGGGTCAAGGCGCGGACGCCCCGCCCTTCCTGCCATCTGCTTATATTCGAGCACGGGGATAGGCGTAAGACCGAAGTTGGCATCGTACCTGCGGTAGCCTTTGATTATTACCCTCCGTGCAGGGAGATTAAGCCCTGCCGCCAGTGTGGGCGTGGCAGATATGACTTTGATGATCCCATTACGGAAACCACCTTCGACGAGTTTTCGCTGTTCAGAAATAAGTCCTGCATGATGGAATGCGCTCCCATTCTCGATGCAAAGGGCAAGTTTTCGCGCTGTATCCACCTCGCTTGTTTCCCGTACTTCATCGGCGATGATCCTTAATTTTTCCTTTATTTCCCCGGATATCAGGGATGATATCGCAGTTCCTGCACGCTGCGCCATTCCTTCAGTATTCTTGCGGCTGCTCTCGAATATCAGGCACTGTCCTCCTTCTGCCAGCGTATCAGCCACCAGAGAAATGGTCGCGTCCCTGGATCTTTCTTTGACTTCCCTCTGGCTCCGGTCGCCGAAATTTATGGCATTCCCGAAGAAGACGCCTTCTTTTAATATTATGGGGCGCCATTCACTCACTACAAGCACTGCATCCAGCCATTTTGCTATCTCATCAGCATTACCTATTGTGGCTGAAAGTGCGATCATCTGCATATGGGGATTTATCTGCCGAAGCTTTGCCAGGACGATCTCAAGCGTGGGTCCCCGGTTGGGCGAATCGATAAGGTGTATCTCATCCGCGACCACAACAGTTATTTCTTCCATCCAGCGGCTCCTGTTGCGAAGGAGCGAGTCCACCTTTTCAGAGGTGGCAACGATGATATCGAATTGCCCGAGCCAGTCATCGCGGGAATCGAAGTCGCCAGTTGCGATGCCCGTGGACACTGGGCGCCCGCTGCTTTTCATTATGCTCTCGAAACTGCGGAAACGGTCGTATTTTTCCGAAGCCAGCGCGCGCAGGGGGACGATGTAAAGGGCTTTTCCCTTTCTGTTCTCATCAAGTATTGATCTTAACATGGCAAACTCAGCCAGCAGCGTCTTTCCTGAGGCTGTGGGTATGGCTGCCATTATATTTTTATTTTCGAGAAGACCTGAATCAACAGCTTCATCCTGGGGCGGATATAGCCCAGTTATCCCGGAATCGAGATAGAACTGGATTATGCTTGCAGGAAGGTTGAGGTCTTTGACTTTCATTTTATGCTAAAAGGAGGGATTGCTTAAAAAGAATTCCTCAATTTTCCCATTTCATGAAAGAAAGTTTTTTAAGGCATTAAAATTAATATAAAGAAGAGGAAAAAATATGGCATCTTCAGAAGGACAGGCATGCCAGAGCTGCGGCAAACCAATAAACAGAACGGACGAATTCGGAACAAACGCGGACGGAAGCAAGAGTAGCGACTACTGCAGTTATTGCTTCAAGAGCGGCAAATTTGCGTACCCCAACATTACCATGGAGCAAATGATCGAGATAGCTGCAAGTTTAATGGTCACTCTGACCAGTATGTCTGAGAATGAGTCCAAAGAAAAAGCAAAAACTTCAATTCCTAAACTCACGAGATGGAAGAAATAGGATTTTGAAAACCGTTTTTTTTCTCTGCAGTGCATAACATGCTACTGTCCTGTCAAGGTTAAATTGTTAAATGATATCGAGATAATTATGTTTTCCGCAAATCATAAAAAAAACGTGATCTAATGTTATGGATGCGGCGCAATTGCGCGCATGCAGGAATTACTATGTTCAGCTTTTGAAAAATTTAGCCGCAGATGATGGCGCCCAGAGGCGTGACTCTGGGCGCCTTTATCTGCGGTTCGTTTTCTTCAGACCCCATAGCAATCAACAGAATCTTTTTCCGTAGCTACCATTCTATTTTCTTCAGGCAACACAAATCTACATTTT
>JAYTKX010000122.1:0-5719 GCA_043729865.1 Methanobacteriota archaeon | reverse complement strand
AGAATAATCAGAGGAAAATGAGAAAAAACAGCATCGTGCGATACTATTCAGAACTAACATTACGAACTATTTATGATTTAAGGTGGGAAAGGCGGGTTGAATATCAAAAAAATTCAATGGGCCCGCTGAGACTCGAACTCAGGATCTCCGCTGTGTGAGAGCGACGTCATAGCCGACTAGACCACGAGCCCTAAGACGCTGATTGATTGTATGTATCCTTAATAAGATTATCGATGCGTGCCCCGCCGTACCAACTATTTAATATCATACTGAACAATATGTATGAATAGAGTGAAACCTTAATGAGTTTTCCTGAAACGAATGCCGGTCTATTTGCGGATTTGACCTTGATATTGCAGATAGCTGCTTTCATGGTGCTTCTTTTTGGGGTAATGAATGCAAAAAAGAAGAAATTTTTGAAACATTTCAAGACAGCAGATATCGCGGTCATTTCCGGGATCCTGGCTATTTTGTGGATGGGCTCATCTCTCCTGAACAATTCCCGTGCGCTCATATCCAGTCTCACATCTCCAATTACCATACTAACGCTTTTTCATGCTGCTATCGGATCCCTGGCTCTTCTTGGCGGAATGGCGTTCGTGTCCAACAGATTTATTAAAAAGACGCAGGTTCCCATGAGGATAATTTTCTTATTTTGGTCGCTGGCTCTGTTCCTGGGTATAACATTGTATATAATGTACTATGTTTTTTGATCATTTTACAACTTTTGCGGTCCTGGTCAAAAGAAATCCGGATAGCAACAAAAGGCTTAAATGTAACAAAACCATTAAAGCGAATCCCACAAATGTCCGGATAGTGTAGCGGCCTATCATGAGGGCCTGTCGAGCCCCCGACCCGGGTTCAAATCCCGGTCCGGACGTTCTTATTTTTTAACCAATACGCTTATGCGTATTGAAATACAACTTTACAGCGGAGGTTTTTTTTGCAGAAAAGACCGTCTATTTTGACGAGCTTCCCCCGGATGCCTATGTCCTTGCGGAGGTAACACCAGGTCGCTGGATAAAAGTGGTGGAAAGAAAGCCTTCAAGGGCATGATAAAAACATAATCATTAAGAGCTATGATGATTACTTCTGGATATGGCAAGAGTAATCGGTATAGACCCGGGGACAAAAAGTTTTGATTTTTGCGGTCTGGATGACGACAGGATAATCCTTGACCGGTCTGTATCGACCAGGGATATCATAGGCGACCCTGATCTTATATCTGATATAATAATCAGGACAGGAGCAGAGCTCGTGGTTGGACCCTCTGGCTACGGCATACCGGTGACAGCGATATCTGACATCGGAGAACGGGAGATGTTCCTGATGTCGCTCATCAAAAAAGGAGATAAAAAAAGCTTCCTTGGTATGCGGAATTCTATTAACCGACTGAAGAAGAAAGAGCTTCCGATATATTTTATTCCAGGAGTTATCCATCTTCCAACTGTTCCATATCATCGCAAAATAAATAAGATCGATATGGGTACGGCAGACAAGCTGTGCTGCGCGGCTCTTGGCGTGCGGGACCAGGCGATGAGAGAAAATAAGAGTTATAGCGAAACATCGTTCATAATGCTTGAGATGGGTTTTGGATACACAGCCGCCATCGCAGTAAAAGATGGGAGGATCGTGGACGGGATAGGGGGAAGTTCCGGTAATATCGGTTATCTCTCCATGGGCGGCATGGACGCAGAGCTTGCTTACCTATTGGACGGGTTCGATAAAGAGCTTATTTTCAGGGGGGGTGTGGCGACTATGAGTGCGACCCCTGGCGATTTGATGGAGAACAGCGACGCATTGGGCGCTTACCTGGAAGGCGCGGTCAAGGATGTCCTGTCACTTACGGCTTCAGTCAGACCTGAAGAGATCCTGGTATCGGGCAGGATGTCAAAGGTCAGCGGTCTTTTTGATGAGTTAAAAGGGAGACTTGAGCACATGCGGATAAGAAGACTTGAAGGGTTCGGCGCCCTGAAGGTTAAAGAAGCTGCACAGGGCGCTGCCATGATTGCTAATGGTCTTGCGGGGGGAAAGTATGAGGAGCTTATTGACGTGATGAAGATCCGGGAGGCTAAGGGCACATCACTGGATCATATCCTGCTGCCTGAGATCGAAGCTATTAAAAAAGAGTATGGGATATGAGAGGGCAGATATACCATATCCAACACCAAAGGTTTTTAAATAAACAAGACATCTTGAGGTTTCGCGCTGGGCTCGTGGCTTAGCCTGGATATAGCGCCGGGCTTCTAACCCGGATGTCGAGGGTTCAATTCCCTCCGGGCCCGCTTAAAAATATATCCCGGCAAAAATCAAAAAAAGCGCCTCGGTGGCTTAGAGGTATAGCGCGTCCTTGGTAAGGACGAGGTCGAGGGTTCAATTCCCTCCCGGGGCTTCAGTCAATATTCAATAGCCGAATAAAAAGACGGAGCATAATCACTCATGATCCGAACATTTATCGCAGTTGAACTTCCTGGGAGGTTCCTGCCTGAAATAGAACACATAGGTACCTTACTTAAAATGCCGGGGCTAAAGCTCGTGGAATCCGGATCTGTGCACATCACCCTGAAATTTCTCGGGGATATTCATGAAGACAAAGTTGAACCTATTGCCTCTGCTCTATCAGAGATCAAGTGCAAACCCTTCGAAGCAGAGATAAGAGGAATAGGCGTGTTCCCGAAGCCCTCTTATATCCGGGTCATATGGCTCGGAGCGCAAGGCGATTTTGATACTTTGTACAGCGAGGTGGAACGGGTGCTTACCCCGTTCAGATTCAAAAAGGAAGGCGATTTTACCCCGCACGCTACACTTGCCCGCGTTAAACAGCCTGTAAACAGTATCGAACTTATGGAAAAAATAAAAAATATCGGGGATGCTGACCTCGGGACTATCAGCTTGTCCTCCATAAGCCTGAAGAAGAGCACACTCACGCCCCACGGTCCGGTTTATGAGACCCTTAGAGAAATAAAATTATCGGGTTAAATGGAATGTAGAGTGAGAATATTTTTTCGTTTCACAGGCAAAGCTGTTGATTTTGCGCAAGCGAAGAAGCTTGCGGAGCAGATAAAAGATGTGATAAGGAAGAATGTGGGATTGACTTGTTCCATCGGTATTGCATCGAATAAACTTGTTGCCAAGATATCCTCTGATTTTAAAAAACCGGACGGGCTGACTATTGTAAAACCCATTCATAGGGATTTCTTCTGATTTTAAGACGCACACTAAAAGCCGTACGCTGGGAGAATTCTAATTCCATTAAGAAACTTCAAATATCTGGATGCCTAATAATCGAACATGGACGCAAAAAAAACAGAAAATTGCATGATATGCGGTGGAGAACTTGCTTATCTGACCGCATCTATCCCCGTATCATGCACCTATTGCGGGAAAAAGGAAAGTGCGAATATCCACTGCCCTTCTGGTCATTATGTCTGCAACGAGTGTCACGCAAGCGATTCCATAAAGGTCATCACCCGGTTCTGCCTTTCTTCGACCTCGAAAAACCCCATGGAGATGGCAAAGACCATCATGAAGCATCCTACCATGCCCATGCACGGACCTGAACATCATGCGATGATAGCGGCAGTGCTTGTAACAGCTTACAAGAACCTCACCGGCAAAGCTACGGATGACGATATATTAGAAGCGATCAGGCGCGGCGCAACCGTTCCTGGAGGTTACTGCGGTCTGTACGGCACTGATGCCGCTGCCATAGCTACGGGGATAGCAATGAGCGTAATTCTGAAAGCTACCCCACTCACGGATTACGAGAGGCGCACAGCAAATATGATGACATCAAGGGCGCTTGCCGCCATAGCAGAAAACAGGGGAGCAAGGTGCTGCAAGCGAAGCACTTTTGCCGCAATCGAGGCTGCGACACAGTATTTCAGGGAAGTTCTGGGCGCCAAATTTGAGCACATCCCTGTATCAAGGCTCAAATGCGAACACAGCCACAGGAACAAGCAATGTTCTTATGCTGACTGCAGGTATTATGCAGGAAGGACAGTCAAGAATGAGGTGAGATCATGAAAAGAATCTACATACGGATGATCGGGTTCATAATGTGCCTTCCATTCATATATGCGCTGTATTTCTGTACGGTCACTCAACCCAAACTACTAATAATGCCTTGTATTATTGGTGGCTCAACTTTGGCGCCCTTCGTGGTTGCTGCGTTAGCTATCGGTATTTGCCTTCTGATTACAGGTGGCGGAAAATATCATAAATAGCAAATTTATATACTTAACTTCGCCACTTACGGCTAAGTGACACGAATTTTTATACCTTTATACAATTTGCCAGATGGCTTTTTACCAGCGTAATTTCAGACTATTATCCTCATATTTTTTGATAAAATCCCCTAAAATGCTGATTACCTCATTTGAAATATTTGACAGTATGGTAAATTTGAAGCCATTTGGAGGGTATGCCACAGTAAGTGTCAAAATGTTCAGGAATTTCCTGAGTAACCTTATGTCTCTGACTATTGGTTTTTTAGCTAAATAAAGTGTCAAATTGACAAGGAAATTCGTGAGGAACGTAAGCAGTAGATAGCCTATAACTGCAAGACGACTCCAATGTCGTATCGGTCTCAACTCTAACCCGTCTTTTAAACCACGAATGAATTTTTCAGCTTTATCCCTATCTTTATAAAGAGAAAGAATTTTTTCGGGTTCATCATCGACAGAGCTTTCAAGAGAAAAAAATCCCTCCAATCCATTGATAAAAGGATTATCTATCGGACCAAACGTTTTCTGTAAACTCCCGTGCAGAATAATGTAACCATCTTTGGTTATGACCGAACCAAGCTTTTTTCCCTTCTTTACTTTTTTGAGCTTTTTGTTGTTTTTTTCAAGAAGCTTTTCATGCTTCTTGTTTCTTTTTTGAACCTGCTCATTATACGCCTTTTCTGAACCATCAAGAACCATTTTTTTATTTGTTTTTGTGTTGGCTCCGCAGTCGAATATCACGATGCTGCCTTTATCTAATACTTTCTTTGCAACATTGAAAGTGTGATCGAAATGTTTTTTGTCTTGCACATTTCCTTTTTGGATCGTTAATGCTGTTGGAATATTATTCATCCCAGTACTGATTCCAAAGGTGATTTGTTTTTTTCCACGAGCGCCGTCTCTTGAGAAACATAAGGCTCCCAATTCTGGTTTAGTTCCTTCAAAATAAGTGGACGAGAAATCTATGAATTGCTCTTTTGATACGAGATTATTTTTTACCAGGAATTGCTGATGAAGTTCTAAGATGAATCCAAAATTATCTCCAATCCGTTCAATAGTCCTGTAAAAAGTTCGTTCTGCTGGTGTTTCTTTTAATCCCAAATATCTAAAAGCTTCGTCGGGGTATATATTTGGGATTTGATTGATTGAAACGTTATCCGTCAATTTGTTGTAGATCAATGATTTTATGATTTTCTGGAAATCCTTGGCTTTTCCACCGATTTTACCGAACATAAAATCAAAGTAACCATAATCTTTTTGAATTCTGTCGAGCATTACAATATTGCCTATAGGGAATGTTACATTTTCATGCAAAGTTTTCACCAAAACTAATGAAATGTAACTTCCCTTTTATAGGCTAACTGGCGAAGTCAAGTATATAGCCACAACCTTAATTAACCAGTATCTCCGAATCAAAATGAGCATATTGATAGTCCACTCTCCTAATAACAATGTCTTAGATAATAACAGATGTGGATATACTACCAAGAGAC
>JAYTKX010000121.1:0-6917 GCA_043729865.1 Methanobacteriota archaeon | reverse complement strand
AGAATAATCAGAGGAAAATGAGAAAAAACAGCATCGTGCGATACTATTCAGAACTAACATTACGAACTATTTATGATTTAAGGTGGGAAAGGCGGGTTTAAGCTAAGGCAGTATCCTCCTTTTGAACATACCACCTGATATTCAGTTCCGATCGCTGCTCACTACCTGCTCAGGTGAAGGTATACTCACTTCTGAGATCATTACCTGTTCCCTCCACGTCGCAGTTACAACCACCTTATATCTGTCTCCTACCTTGCCTTTCACCACAACAGGGGACATTATATATTTTTCAGCCGAGGGTTCGCCCTTTGAAAGCTCAATAACGACTACAGGCGCAAATGTTTGGGTATCGGTACTTGTCATCATACCAGTCACAGGGTCATAGGTGCTTTTGCGACTTGACCAAACCACAAGGGGCTCGTTAGTATAGAACGTTCTTATCGTTCTTGTAGCTGTTGAAACTATGGTATTTGTTAATTCGTTTATTACTGAGATGTTAACTACAACATTCCCTGCAGAACCACCTTTTACTAAGAGTTCTAAACGACCATAAACGGTGTGTATTTCGTTAGTTCCATTAATGCCGTTATGGGTCTGAAGAACCACCGAAATTTTTGGAGGCAGAACATTGATTTCTATTGTCCTGGAATCTGCGAGCTTCCCGCGCTGATATATTTCGACTTCGACTTTTTGTGTACCCGGTACTTCGTATCCTATACTAACAGTTATGCTATTGCTTCCCGGTTTTAATAGAACTTCTTTCTGAGATGTGTCGGTGACGTTTGATGCATTTGATGGTATGTAACTTGAATTTTCATATGCCAAAATTACAAATCCTTTTAAACTTACCCCTTTTTCATCCACAAACGCATTTTTCACGTTTATGGTTACATTAACATCCTTAGGGGCATTGTTTTGCAGATTGATTTTAAGGTTACTCAGATCATATATTCCGATTTCTTTAGGCGCTTCCAAGCTTACAATGCTTACGTCTGATGGGATAAAATACCAGAATAACACTGCTGCAGACAGCAGTACTATTGATATTATTGCTCCTGTTATCATCTTATTTCTCATTCTTCTCACCCCTAAGTTTGTCAGCCAGAGCAACCTTATTAGTCAGTCCATACTGCTTTTTAACTACAACGCCTCTTTTTTCAAGATCAGTCAGCATCCTTGATACCTTTGCTTTTGAGAAATTCAGTGAAAGCACAAGTTCATTCTGAAGCATCTCGCCGCCGTGGTCTGCGATTTCTTTGACCAGCTTTTTCTCATCGCCTTCCAGTGCGGTCAGGACTGCCTCGATTAATTGCGTCCCTTCTTTGACATGCTCGGTAATAGCAGCTATATCAGTATGAGGAACCGGGATTTCTGTGGCTTTTTCTTCGATTATCATGCTTTTAACCTCGCTTTTTCCTGCTGCAAGCAGGGTTGTGAGAATATACGAGAGCATCATGCCGCCAATTGTAGAGCCGATAACCAGAACGTATGCGTCGTTCTTGGTATAGGTGTAGGGAAGTTCAAGGATTTTGAAAGACCCATCGGTTATCTGGATAATCGATGGCTTGGTAGCAAGCAGCATGCTTGTGACGATAACGCCCGCTACCATCAGCACAGCGCCTGCCAGTACCATTGTTCCTGTTTTCCTTGAAATCATCGATATCCTCGGCTTGAAGCCAGACTACTACATGATTGCTCTACTGTTTAAGTTTTCTTCTCCTCGTATTCCAGCGCATCCGGCAGTCACAACCGCCTTCTGCGCTGCGCGGTATTTTCTTAGCTTGCCGTCTTTCAAGCACGCCACCATGCCTGCATAAAGCAGGACATCAAGATGGTATAATATAGCCCCTCTGCCGATATTCGTTGCATGTACTATTTTTTGAGGATAGGTTTCCGGATTTTCCTTTATATATCTATAAATGGCAGCGCGGGATTCATTTTCAAGGATATTCCTTTCAAAAAGCCATCTCATAGCTATGCCTCGGAAAAAAATTCATGGCAGGGTCATTTGACAGACCTTGCCATCTTTACCATCTCGTCCATGCTGAGCGAGGTACCTGAAAAATCGCTCTCGTTGTAGGCGTGACTGCCTATGGTTAAGCTGAGATTGCCTATTTTCCAGTTCAGCGACTTTACGCCGCTTGGTTCCTCAAGGAAGCGTCCCTGAACCCCATTTATGTCCACGAATTTCCATGGGATGTTGGATGTGCTTTCAGAGACATCGGTATCATCCTTTATTGTCAGTAATTCTTTTAAGTTCAGGTATTCATTTTTGGCGAAAAACTCATCTCCCTTTATATAGAAAATGCTTGCCTGTTCAAGTTCCACATCAAAGCCTCTGAACTTGGTTCCTGAGGTCTGTGCAGTATTCATCCTGTATCCTTCCGGAATATAGGTTGGTTGGAGAATTTTAAAGGATACTTTTGTCTGCGCCTCTGCAATGGCTTCTTCGGGAGTCTTTTCCCTGACAGACTCTGCAATCCTTATCATCTCTTCCTTGCTGAGAGAACTGCTGGTCTGGTTCTGACCTTCGTTCTTCCAACTGGAGATGCTCAAACTCAAGTTTCCGATCTTCCAGCCCAGGAACTTTATGCCATTCTCCTCGGAAAACCGTCCTTCAATCCCGTTTATGTCTACGATTTCTCTGTTGTCTTTGGGTAAGTTGGATGGTTGTGTTCTGTTGTCCTTAGTTTTTACCACTATTATCTCTTTAATGGTTAACTGCTCATCTCCATTCTTGTAGGAGAACGATGCCGTGTCGATGTCATTCATAACCCCTACGAACTTTATTCCTCTTATGCTCTCGAACTTATAGCCAGAAGGAATATGCATGGGTTCAATAATCCTGAATGAGACATTAGACTGAGCTTGCTGAATTGCTCCCTTTCTCTCAATCTCAGAAACCTCGGTATTTGCCAGTGTCGGTTGGTTTACTTTTTCTGTAGGTTGTTTATTAACTTCCGCACCAGTGAATGCATTAAATTTTGTACTGCTGCCCGCAAAATCTAATGCTCCTAATGCAGATGCTGCAAGGAGTATCCCCAATACCGTTACGATGGATACTCCGATCAGTATTGATTTCCTCATTTTATCACCTCTATATTTGCAGCGCAAATTTTGCGCCTAAGTTTTCTTACAGGTGAAACGATTGATACATTTTATGCAAGACGACGTGTGAAACGGTTGCATAAAAACGAAACCAGCGTCTCTGAATGTCGATATAACTGTCCACTTCAAATATTCTCTGTGACAGGCATCGACATGAGACCGCTGAGTTTATACCGTGATGGGAATAGTAAGAAAGCATGGATGCAGGCATGCGAGACCTTCGAGAACGGGCTTTACAGGGCGCAACCGCTCTTTTAGCAGGTCTTGGAATAGGACTCCTGCTGAAGCAGTTGGTTTCACTGATACTGCCTGAATCTTTTATTTCGGACGCCGTGATTTACGCTTTAACTGTAGCCTCGGTTTTTCTGGTTTACAGAGCGGCAGCAGGCTGTCCGATATGGAGCGAGCAAAAAAGGGAGCTATACCTCACGCTGGCGCTGTGCGTAATTATAGGTATAGCAGCGGCTTTTCTTGCGCGAACTAATTACCCGCTTTTAGAAGGCGATTCTGGCGATTATATAAGGTACGTTTTTGTGTTAACCACTCTGGGAGCGGTGATCGGCGCTCCAGGAAAGCGGAGCATGGCTGTACTTGCGCTGGCAGGCTTCATCGGCGGCGCTGCTGGAACCTTTGTTTATTTGCAGGGAGTTGACTTCATCTACTTTATCAAGGAACCGCTAAGGGGAGTTTTAAATTATCTTTTCAATAACCTTGGGATGGGCATGGGTTCTTTTATCATGAATATCATTCGATTGTCTTTAGCTGCTTTTGTGACACTGATATTTTCACTTGCTATTGGAATCGCAGGTTCATCGATTTATATTGCCATGAGTTTTGAGAAGACAGTTCAGGTAAAGAGCCAGTCAGCGTATATTAATATCATGCGGAAGGTGGGCATAGGAATTGCGGTCTTTATGCTCTTCTCCTATGCTTATGTGCTTTTTACCACTGGTGGAGAATATGCGATAACAGCAAATGGGGTAGGTATAGATACTGATAATAAAACAGCAATCATCTATGTTCCAGTATTCGTAGATAGTAAGGGAGCAACTCTCGATGTTTATGATGGATCTGAGATTTTTGGAAACGCGACCTATGAAATAATAGATACTGAGTATGGAAAGGCGATGAAAGTTACAGCCACAGGAAATGTCCTGATTTTCACAAAGCATCCGGACGGTGCGAAAAGGAGCAACCGCGAGGTTAACCGATACTTGAAGGATTTTGGTTTAAGCATGAGCGATTTCAAACCTTTTGAGGACGATGCTACATCAATACCGCCTGTTAAAATTATGCCAAAAACAGGTGCCTGGGTATATTCAGACAGCGAAATCAAATCCCTTAGCCTGATGCTGGGCAGGGATAGCGGAGTGGGCATCAGCTATTCGATGGGTTTTCCGTACTACGACAGGTCAAAAAATATGATGGTGCCGATGAATTTAACACGAGGATGGCAGAGGATAGAACTGGAAACTACTATCAGGAGGTATCGTAACTTCCTGTAGAAGGATTAACCGGTCGCCTACAGCACACTAAGCGAGCTTGACTCCTCCATTGCAATTCTCTGGTCAGTTAGGGGTTAACCCCAAAAAGTTATAAACGTTTTTCTGGTTGCAATTTGTTTGAAAAATATTAGCCAGCTTGAACCAATCCAAACCCGTATCTTCTATCCCTACCAGCGTCACCTAAATCAACTGCATTATGAGCCAAAGCATCGCGTATTTCCTGTGAAATCATGGATAGATTTTTGCTCTTGATTAGCGCAACAACACCACTAACGAATGGTGCAGCCATCGAGGTACCACTCTTGGTGGCATAACCGCCATCCAGCCATGTGGAATTACTAACGGTTGGTAGGCTTGTAGGCACTGGCGTTTGAGCACTTGCTACAGATGCAAGCATCAAGCCTGCTATCAGCATCACCGCAAGCATCGCGCCTAATTGCATTCCTTTATTTTTCATATTTTTCCTCCTTTATATTTTCTTATCCCGGAGGCAAAACCAAGCAAGCTTTAAGTTACCTCAAAGCATACCTTACTATGCCTTCGGGCACCTGGGGTTCGGTTGCTCTTACGGAACTGCTGAACCCCACGTTTTTGTGGGCTGTAAAATCCAGTTGTTAGAGTTTAATCTCCTTAACCAGCCAACTTACCACCCATTTTTTTGTACAGGATTTGTTCATCTTTTCCACCACCTGTAATCAGGAGGTAAAGACCGATAGCTAATGCAAAAACCACATAGAATATAAAACCTGTGCCGCCGAAGGTACAGGGTATGAGCATGATGCTGAAACCGTATCGGTTATAATACACACACAGCAGATATATGAATGGAAGACACATTATTAGCCCAATTCTTATAATGACTTTCTTCATGATTCCATTACCCTTTGATCTGAAGTAAGCGCAATATACCAAATATGATCAGACCGATACCTCCAAAGAAAAGGAAATAGGCGATGGGTACTGGTATAGAGATAGGAGCGGGAGTAAGGATATCGGTATGTTTGACTCCTCCTATGATCACCTCCTGTGTCCCCCCTACTAGGAAATAGTGAGCTAAAACCCAAAAGCTAATCAAAATTGCCGAACCAACAATTATACATAAAATACCTTGGTATATTTTTCTCATTTTATCTTACTTTCTTCTAAATAACCATACACAGAAGACTGAGATCATTCCGCCCACCAATCCAAAAGACGGAGTTGATTTTTCAGCCGAGTTTTCATCACGTTGGGCGGTTTTATTTATCTGAGGAGTAGTTGTTGTTTCGCCATTTTGAGATGAGGGTATTACGTCTAATTGAGGAAGAGAATCGAGAGTAAATTCGACAGGAACTTCCTGGATTCCCCTCTTTTTTGCTTCTTTGTCTATTATTACATAGATTTCATCAATTAGAGACTTCTGTATTGTTAGGTTCTCTTCAAATGTTACTTCTATGTAACCTTTATAATTGTAACCAAAGCCTATAGATGTTCCATTTGGATAAATATATGGATTCATCTTGTCTCTGATACCTTCCGTGATATCTCTGAGATTATTATACCACTTCTGCTTTTGCTCTTCGGTTTCAAGTGCTGGGAGTTTTCCGTAGGTAGCAATTATTTTGGGTTCATACCCTCCTCTGCTCTTAGCTTCTTCATATGCTTTCTGCTCAGATTCCGAAGGCCAATCTTTGTTGGTCGAATTCAAACTTCCATTTCCTGTCAAATTGCTATCAGATAACGAGATTCCATACGCGCTGTGTACAGCAGTAGTACTCAATAAAACAATGGCAATCACTATTAGATATTTTACTATTCTCATATAAATCATGTAGATTCCTCTTTAAATATATAAGATTTTGATATTACAGGGCAGCCATTGCAATCCTTGCGGGAATTATGATTCACAGCGGATGCGACATAATAAACGACATCTATGACATCGAGATAGACCGAATATGCAAACCAAACGGTGCTATTGCATCCGGTCAAATCTCAGTGAAAAATGCATGGATATACATGCTATTGTTATTTTCAACCGCGCTCGTTCTTTCAATCAGCCTGAGCCTGATTCTATTTGCATGTTTCTTAATTGGAATCATCGTCGGCGGCGTCATGTATTCTCACCCGGCATTCAGGTTCAAGGATAAACCCGGAATTGCAATGGCGGATATGGCATTGTGTTTCGCCCTGGAATCCATAGGTGTCTGGAGTATTTATTCTACTATCAACAGCGATAGTTTAATGGTTGCAGTTTATGTATTTGTTTTGGTATTCTCTCTTACGTTCATGAAGGATTTCAAGGATGTGGCAGGAGACATCAAT
>JAYTKX010000120.1:0-7581 GCA_043729865.1 Methanobacteriota archaeon | reverse complement strand
AAAATAATAAGGCGGTAAAAATGATGAAAAAACTTTTAGCAAGAATAATATTGGTATCGATTTTAATCCTATTTACCGGATGCATTCAGCAAGAACACGAAATAAATTCAACCTCTCCGTCATCTGCTGCACCACAGGAATTACGTTTAGCCACAACGACATCCACCTGCGACACGGGATTGCTTGATGTGTTAAATAAAAAATTCGAAGAAGCGAATAATGTGAACATCCTGACTGTGTGCGAAGGAACGGGAAAAGCCATAGCCACCGGAGAACTTGGAGCGGCTGACGTGGTCATGGTGCATGCGGTCGATGCTGAATTAAAAGCCGTAGCCAACGGGAGTTTCATAAACCGCACCTACATGATGTATAATTATTTTGTTATGATAGGGCCAGAGAATGACCCTGCAGGGATAAGGAACGCAAGCAATGCCTCAGATGCCTTCAGAAGGATAGCTGCAAAGCAGGCTCCTTTCATATCGCGGGGCGATGATTCGGGCACTCATAAGATGGAAAAATCCATATGGAAAGCAGCGAACATAACCCCATCAGGAACATGGTACCTTTCAGTGGGCAGGGGCATGATGGAAACCATCACCACCGCTGATATCAAAGAAGGTTATACGCTCTCAGACAGGGGAACATACCTTTCAATGAAAGACAAGATCAAACTCAGGATGCTTTTCGAATCTGACCGAACATTTCTCTTCAATCCATACCATGTTATGGCTGTGAATCCTGGGAAGTTCCCGAAAGTAAATTATGAACTTACAATAAAGTATATCGACTACCTGACATCTCCATCCGCGCAGGATATTATCAGGAACTTCGGAAAAGAAAAATATGGCGAAGCTCTTTTCATCCCTGCGGTGGATAATAATTGAATAATGAATTCCACCGACTTCCTTCTGGAGGGGATGATCAATGCGTTCTCCCTGATATTCTCTCTAAATCCGTATATCCTGAGCATCACCGGCGTCTCTCTTAAAGTATCGGGCACCGCAACCCTGCTTGCCGCCCTGACCGCGATCCCGCTTGCTTTTGCGCTGTCATTCTGCAATTTCAGGGGAAGGCAGGTCATGATCACCCTTGTAAATACAGGTATGGGTCTTCCCCCTGTATTCGTGGGTCTCTTTATCTTCCTGATGCTTGTACCCGCAGGTCCTTTTGGGCAGCTTAACTGGATATTCACTCCAGGGGCGATGATAATAGCCCAGTACATAATCGTAACGCCGATCATTACCGGCATCTCGATAGCTGCGATAAAAGCAGTCCCGCGCTCGATCATCGAGACGGCATATACGCTTGGCGGCGACAGGAAAGATACTGTCATTGTTACCCTGCATGAGGCAAAGTTCGGCATCATCACGGCGGTCCTTGCGGGGCTGGGCAGGGCGCTTTCAGAGGTTGGCGCCATCCTTATCGTTGGCGGCAACATCGCCTACACCGGCAGCATTGGAGGGATAGGGGAAGGTCTGTCCTACACGCGCACCCTGACCACAGCGATAACGCTTGAGACGAGCAGGGCAGATATTTCAACGTCCATCGCCCTCGGGATTATCCTTGTCACCATCGTTCTTTTCGTTAACCTGCTGGCAAACGCAATCCAGAGGAGGGAATAAATGGAGATCTTCAGGATAGAGAAACTCTGGGTAAAATACGGCGAAAAGGAAGCCCTGAAAAACATTGATCTTGTCATCAGGCGCGGGGAAATATTCGCGCTCATGGGTCCAAGCGGCGCAGGCAAGACCACGCTGCTTCGCATCCTGAACCTTTTTGAGAAGCCCACGGATGGGTGCCTTGTTTTTGAGGGAGTACGGTTAAACGGGACGCACATGGAAAAGATCAATGCCAGACGAAAGATGTCTCTTCTATTCCAGACGCCTTCTGTGTTTAGCGCATCGGTTTTTGAAAATGTTGCATACGGTTTGAAGATCAGGGGAGTGGATAAAGATACAATGGAAGAAAAGGTCATTAATGCTTTGACAATAGTCGGACTTGATGGAAAGGAGAGGCAAAAAGCCCGCACCCTCTCTGGCGGTGAGGCGCAGCGCATGGCTTTTGCAAGGGCTATCGTTTACGACCCGGATATCCTCCTGCTCGATGAGCCCACCTCGAACCTTGACCCTGCGAACGTGGCAAAGATAGAGGAGATCATTATGCGGATACGAAGCGAACGAGGGACGACCATTGTTTTCGCAACGCATAACATGTACCAGGTTAAGCGTATAGCGGACAGGGTGGGGATCTTATTGAACGGGGAACTGATCGAGGTGAACGGCAAAGAAAGGATATTCGCGGCGCCTGAGGATGCAAGGACGAAAGCGTTCGTAAATGGGGAGATGATATATTGAATAACACCTTCGTCCGACACCTTCGAGACCTGCTATTGTCAGGAAGGAGCAATTACAGAATGGAGAATAAATAATGTCAATAAAAGAACTTGATGAGGAAATCATAGAAATTGAAAAAGTCAAGGAACATTTCAAACCAGGTAGTATAGAATGGAACAACATTGAAGCCATAATCACTGATAAGAAAAGAAAACTCAGCAGAATGAAAACGCAAGAAGATGAAGAAGAAGAAGATGTGCTTGTTGGCTGTGGAGGAGATTGTGGTGGTTGTGGTGGTGGAAGGTGACCAGCATATACGAGCACCCATGCCGGATGCTCTGCACCTTCCAGTGCGGGGTCAGTGACATGATTCAGGGTTATATTTTCTTCTGCAATACCGTAACGTAAATTGCCTGTACTACAACAAAACTATATACTTTCAAATCCAAAAAGCATATCAGATGCAGCAAATTAAAAACATCTATGCAACCATAACGAATCATGTCCAAATTGTAGGATACAGAGAGGTTGTGGAAATTCATGCAAAAGCCAGAGGGCTGGCTGGATTTGTTTTTAATGATGTTGATGGGTCAGTTAAATTAATGGTAAGCGGTCAGATTGATGCCATCAACGGTTTTCTTGGAGACCTTAAAGCTCAACGACCAGATACTATAATAGAATCGATGGAGATCAAAGAGGATATTAGATTACCCTCACCTTTTGGAAGGATTGTAATAGATGAGATGCGTGAAATTAGTGAAAGATTAGATAAAGGGAACAGGATTCTTGGTGAAATGAATTTCAAGCTTGATTCTCTTGATAAACTTGATAAGCTAGATAAGCTTGATAAACTTGATAAACTTGATAAGCTAGATAAGCTTGATTCTCTTGATAAACTTGATAAGCTAGATAAGCTTGATGTAATCAGTGATAAGCTGGATACCTTGCCAGAAAGAATAGCTAAAGCTTTGAAAAGATAATCCTTCCTTTTAAATCATATCCCTGCGCCTGAATCGAATAGCAGCCCCTGTCTCTCAGGCATCCTGTTGTTTGTAATAAAGTTCTATAGCAAAATAGCCCCTGCAAGATACGCCACAGCAAGATACCTCAAAAACTTCCCAACAAATACAAGGACAGCGAAGGTCGTGAACTTAAGCCTCAGAAGCCCGCCAGTGACCGTGATGGCATCGCCAATCAGCGGAACCCATGTGAACAAGAGCACATACGAGCCGTATTTTGAGAAATATTTTTCAGCCTTTTCAAGATCGCGCTGTTCGATCCTGAGATATTTTTCCATATATCCCCGCCCCATGAAACCTAAATAATAACTGGTACAGGCGCCAAAAAAATTGCCGATCGAGGCGACCATTACCACAGCCATGGCGTTAAATCCCTGGGAGACAAGAAGAACGACAATGCCTTCGCTCCCAAAAGGAAGTATGGTTGAGGCTAAAAAACTCGCAATAAAAAGACCGGAATAACCGTAGTTTAATAGAAACCCTTCAAATGATTCAAACATATCCTTTGTGCCCGGCTACAGCAATCCTATATTCGTCTTCCTCACGACCTCGTCATAATTCTTGTATCCGAGCGTCTTTTCGATCATATCAGAATGCTTCCCTTTTATCTTACTCAGTTCCGAAGATGAATAATCTGTGATGCCTTTTGCAAATACCTTTCCCTCGATCTCGATATCCACGATATCTCCCCTATCGAAAAGTCCCGATGCCTCAAGTATCCCTGAAGGCAAAAGCCCCATCCCTTTCTTCACTGCATTTTCCGCCCCTTTATCCACGATTATCTTACCAGAGGTTTTTGACAAAATTATCCAGCGCGTCCTGTTCCTGAACTTTCCATTCCGGGCAGGGAACAGTGTTCCGATGTTCTCACCATTCATGACCTTAAGGATCACATCCTCAACCGCGCTGTTAGCTATCACCATGTGGCATCCTGCGATGGAAGTTATCTTTGCAGCCTCTATCTTTGTCCTCATCCCGCCCACGCCCTTCATGCTCGTCGGGCTTCCCCCATAGCTTTCTATCTCAGGTGTGATATTTTCTATCGTGTTTATAAGCATAGCATCTTCATTTTTCTTAGGGTTCTTGTTGTACAGCCCGTCGATGTCAGATAAAAGTATGAGAAGTTCAGCCTCGACCTTGCTTGCCACCATTGCGGAAAGCTTGTCGTTATCCCCGAAGGTCGCCTCTATCTCATGCACGCATATCGGGTCGTTTTCATTGATTATAGGCACCACGCCGGCTTCCAGAAGCGCCGAGATACTGTTGCGCAGATTCAAATACGTCATCCTG
This sequence comes from Methanobacteriota archaeon, assembly GCA_043729865.1. Lineage (GTDB taxonomy): Archaea > Halobacteriota > Methanosarcinia > Methanosarcinales > Methanoperedenaceae > Methanoperedens. The sequence goes on along the minus strand of JAYTKX010000120.1, from coordinate 2,939 downwards.
TTCGAGAAAGCTTCGTATGTGAGCAGTATCTGCGCCACCTTGATGTCGTATTTTTTGAACGCAGCCATCCATTCCTGCATAAGGATGTTCTGACCCACAGCAGCAGCAGCCTGGCGCAGTGGGATCTCACGCGGGCGCGAGGGCATTTTCAGCTCTTCAACCCCTATCCCTATAGCCCCTGAGCTTACTATGATAACTGTTTTCCCGGTATTCCTGAGTTCTGCGACCTGCCGGGCTGTATCTTCCGTAAGCCGCCTGTTAAAGCTACCGTCTTCATTGGTCAATGACGACGTGCCGATCTTCACAACGATGGTCTTTATGTCCCTGAAGAGTTCTATCCTGTCTATGACGTTCATCTGATGCCTTCCATTTTGTCAGCAAAACTTAAACTTAACTTTTTATGAGTGTACTTCCTGGCGCTCTTTCCAACATAGTCAGCCACTTTATCTCCTTTCCCGATGAGCACGTATTTGTAGATCAGAAGCCCCTCCATCCCGACCGGTCCGCGGGCGTGTATCTTGTTGGTGCTTATACCCACTTCCGCGCCTTTCCCGTAACGGAATCCATCTGCAAACCTGGTTGATGCGTTCCACATCACGCTTGATGAGTCCACAAGGCTGATGAACTTTGAGGCGTTCGTTCTATCCTCTGTCACGATGGCATCGGTATGATGCGAGCCGTACCTGTTTATATGGTCAATAGCTTCATCCAGCGAGTCCACTATCTTTATGGATAAGATAAGGTCGTTATATTCTGAGCTCCAGTCCTCTTCCGTGGCATGAAGTATGGCTTTCAGGAATCCTTTGTCTTTCAACAGACGGAACGAAGGGTTATCGCATCTCATTTCAACTCCTGCCCCATCGTACCTCTTTCCGATCTCAGGCAGGAACTTTCCTGCGATTTCACCGTGTACTAACAGGGTTTCCATGGCATTGCAAACAGCCGGGTACTGCACCTTTGCATCATAGCATATATCAATGGCTTTCTTAAGGTCTGCCTGGTTATCCACGTACACATGGCAGATACCGGAAGAGTGACCAAGGACAGGGATTCGCGTATTGTCCTGAATATATTTCACGAACTCATTTGATCCCCTCGGAATTATGAGATTTATATATTCATCAAGTTTCAGCATCTCCGTAACCTCTTCCCTTGTTTCCATGAGAGCAAAAGCCCCATGGGGCATACCTTCCGTGCTTTCAATAGCTGTTGCAAGCACATCAAAGATAGCCCTGTTGGAGTGAGCAGCTTCGCTACCTCCTTTGAATATGGTGGCATTCCCGCTCTTTAAGCACAGCGCCATGATCTGGGGGACGACATCTGGGCGGGATTCAAATATGACGCCTATAACGCCGATAGGGCAGCTTACCTGGTAAAGCTCAAGACCGCTGTCAAGTTCAAGTGCAGAGAGCGTCTTTCCTACAGGGTCTTCGAATTTGATGACGTCTTTGATGCCTGCTATCATTTCATCTATTTTGACATCATCCACTTTCAACCTCTTGAGAAGAGATCTTGAGAGTTTTCCTGCTTCGACGAGTTTTTCTGCTGCTGTAAGGTCTTTTTTGTTGGCTGAGATGATCTTTTCCCTGTTCGAGTCCAGAGCATCTGCCATTTTTACAAGGGCTCCGTTCTTTGTCTCTCCCGGCACGCTGGCTATGGGGATAGAGGCTGCTTTTGCGAGTTTTACCCTGGTGAGGAAATTAGAGTTCATGATTTACCGATGATGTTCTTTTATAATTGAGGGTTTCTTTTACATCATTTTACTTCTTAAATATATGGTTTTTGATGCGGATATGCTATGGGCTGTGACAGAGTCGGGTTAATTTAGATACTAACATACTATGAAATTCCAATCGGGGTTTATAGCCTGCAGGGATAAGTTTATGCCACAATGGTAATTATAAGAAGAGCTGACTCGCTTAATGTTGAGCTATCAAATTTGAGTGAATTAAATGGTAATAATAAAAGGACACGAAATAGGGACAATAATTGTTAAGAATGCTCATAATCGAAGGGCCTTGCAATTGAAAAATAATATTGTTATGCTTTTAAGAAGTATTGGTGTCAACGAAAATGACATTGATGTTCCTGTTGAAAATGTAGCGATAAAAAAAGCTAAAGCTTCTGCGACCTGGTACTATTCAGGCCATCGAATGTATTACAGTCATAGCATGCAAAGTAAATTCGTTGATAATCTCCATGTTCTATTCAAGGTAATTGAAATTGAGTCCAACCTGGTTCTTTCTGAAAAAAAAACTTTTGACGACTTTATTTCAGAGTTCAGGGAGGATTCAGATGTTGATGATAAACGCAAAGAGGCACGAAAGTTTTTTGGCGTTGGCCCTGATTTGAACGATTTGGAGATTATTACTAAAAAATACAAAGCTATGGCAAAAGAATTACATCCGGATATGCCTTCCGGGGACATTGAGAAATTTAAACAGCTAAATATTGCACATAAAATCTTAAAAAGAGAAATGCAATGAAAGAACAAAATAAAAGAGAATATCCAGAAGGCAACACGGACCGGGACACCCTGCTCACCATGATCATCACAGAACGACTACAGGAAGTCAAGGAGCAGTTAAGGCTCTGCCCTATCTGAATATCCCGGAGACGTCCTAGATCACCTTTCAGCCAGTTTTTCCAGGATTTTCTCAAGGCGCAGGTTGTGCCCTTCCTGTCCATGGATAAAAGAATCAAACTTCATATTCATGTTATCTATTCCTACTTTAATCTCTGGAAGAATCGAGGTATCCCCTTTGATCCCTGGAAGAGCCGAGGTATCGCCCTGAATAGCTGATGTATCACCCTTAATGTCCTTTAATATCTCAATACCCTTATCCAGCTTCCTGCTATTGTCTATTTTGTCATCTGTATCCAGCTTTAAGAATTCTACAGGCAGGCGACAATCCGGAGGCAATTCTATTTTATCAACT
>JAYTKX010000119.1:0-3610 GCA_043729865.1 Methanobacteriota archaeon | reverse complement strand
TGTTCCTTCTTCCCGTATTGACAAAATGACCCGCGCCTATACCCAGCCCGTCGCCGTCACCGCTATGCACAATAACTTCAAGATCTGGATTGGCAAGTTTTGCACCTATCGCAAACGGCAGCGCCCTGCCATGCAGCGTGTGGACGCCGTATGTGTTCATGAAATGCGGTATCTTGCCATGGCAGCCGATACCTGAGAATATGGCAACCCTTGATATCGGGATATTCAGGTCAACCAGTGCCATCTGCAGTGATGTGAGTATACCGAAATTCCCGCACCCCGGGCACCAGTCATTGAATACCGCAGTTTTATAATCTGATATCTTAAGAGCCACCGTTCAACACCTGCCTTTCCGGAGCTTTATCCTGCATGATCCGCAAAAGGGCGCCGTACACTTCATCAGATGACATGGGTCTGCCGTTCCATTTCAGCACGAAGTGATCCATTGCTATGCCTGTCTGTTCCCTGATTATACCTGCAAGCTGCCCTGAATAATTCCCCTCTATATCGATCTTCTTTGAAGCCTTTCCAAGCACTGTTGTTATGTATTCTTTCGGCAGCGGGTGAGGCATGCGAACCTGTATGAAACCTGTCCTGTAGCCCTCCTTTTTCAGCATTTCCATGGCTTCCAGGATAGCGCCCTTTGGCGAGCCCCAGCTCACGATCATTGCAGGAGCATCCGCGTCCCCGAAGAAGTTGATCTTCTCTTCAAGCGGGATCTCCCTGTCCGCAGTCTCAAGTTTTCTCATGCGCTTCTCAAGCATGCGTGTCCTCATTATGGGTTCTTCGGTGATATGTCCTGATTCGCTGTGTTCATCCCCTGTGTTCCAGAACACGGCTCCTGGCGTCCCGATAGGAAGCCTTGGAGAGATACCAGATCGGGTGAACTCAAAACGTCTGTAAGATTTCCCCGCAACATCAGTTTCATTGAGCAGTTCCCCACGCTCTATTCTCACAAGATGAGGGTCGAACATCTTGCAGCTCATATTGCTGTTTGCCAGAGCTTTATCTATTAGATGGATGACCGGGGTCTGGTACTGCTCCGCATAATTGAAAGCCCGCGCCGCATCATAAAAACACTCCTCGATATCGCCAGAGCATAAAACAATTCGCGGGAACTCGCCGTGAGAGGCATGGATGGCAAATCTCAGGTCGTCCTGCCCATGTCGTGTAGGAAGTCCTGTCGAGGGCGCACCACGCTGGTAATAATTGATAACTACAGGAACTTCGTTGATGCCTGCCCATCCCAGCCCTTCCACCATCAGCGAAAACCCGGGTCCTGAAGTGCTTGTGGCAGAGCGGGCGCCCGTTAGAGCCGCGCCAGTTGCCATGGTGATTGCTGCTATCTCGTCTTCTGTCTGCATGACAATAATAGCCCCATTCCCGGTCTCAAGCGCCTGGTTCTCTTCCAGGTATTCGCTCTCGTCAGCCGCAGGGGTTATGGGATAATACGTCTGGACGCGGCATCCTCCAGCAAGCTTACCCAGAGCCACTGCCTGCGTCCCCTGAAGGAAGATCCTTTCTTCATCCGTCTTTATAGCCTTAAGCTGCATGCCTGTTTCACCGAATTTTTCCCTGACATGATCATAGGCTTTGTTAAATGCCAGGAGATTCATGGAAACGATACCGGGTTTTTTTCCGAATATCATGTTTATGGCTTTTTCGACGTATTTTTTATCGTAATCAACTATGCCAAACGATGCTCCAAGCGTGAGGATGTTTATCATCCTTGTCAGTTTGCTCAGTTGTTCTTCACCCACTTCTTTACCTATCTTTTTTAACATCTCAAGGTATGGGAAAGCATAGACGCGCACATCGTTCTTTTTTGCTTCGTTAAGTAGGTCGTTCACGGTTTCAGGATGCAGCCCTTTTTCATCCAGGTTTTTCCTGAATTCTTCCATAAAAGGAGGGGTGAGTGTCGGTATGCTGAATATTTTTGTTTCAAGTACCCCGGCATCGCAAATTATTCCTCCGCCTGGGGCGACTTCCCGGATATGCCTGACAATGCTTTCAGCATCAAAAGCGCACAGGAGGTCCACACGGTCAACTATTGCCCCAACTTCTTCAGGTGAGACCCTTATGTGAAAATAACTGTGCATTCCTTTTATATTAGAGGAGTATTCCCTCTTCCCGTACACGTTAAGACCGCCGTAGCAGCAGGCGCGTGCGAAAATGTTCGCGCTTGAGTCCACGCCGCTCCCCTGAGGTCCTCCTGCCATCCAGATCAGATCATTTTTCATTGTCCTCCCATGATATTCATTTGATGCCGAAAGTTAAGTAGTTTATGGTTTCTTGATCATACGATTTCTGGACCCGATGGAAGAAAAATATGCCTATAAATCCGGATTTTATGAAAGAACCTGTCACTGGCGAACACAATTCCCATAAGGCAAGAAATCTGACCCTGTGCGCGAGAAAGACTGCATATCGCAACATATTTACCATGCCTTTGCATTTTAGGCGTAAATGAAAGCAGTACTTGGTCTTGAAGACGGAACTTTTGTTAAAGGTGAAGGACTTGGAGTAGAAGGGATTGTACAGGGTGAGCTTGTTTTCACCACCCAGTACACGGGATACGAGGAGGCGCTGACAGACCCATCGTATAAGGGTCAGATACTTATGTTCACGTATCCTCTTATCGGCAATTACGGTGTAAGCGGAGATAACTTCCAGTCCGACGACATGAAGGCGGAAGGGCTGGTGGTGAGGGAAGCATGCGACCACCCATCACATCACAGATCCACGCGCTCAATCTATGAATTCCTGAAGGATGAGGGAAAATCCGGCATCATGGGAATAGACACACGCATGCTCACAATAAAAACAAGGGAACGCGGCACCATGAAGGCTGCCATAATCGTGGGTGACGATGACGGAGAAGAAGCGGTCAGGCTGGCAAGGGAACAGCCGGATATAGGTAGCATCGACCTTATTGGTAAAGTCACATGCAGGGAGCCGTACAGGATAGAAGGTAAAGAAGGCGGGGGAAATATCGTTCTCATGGATTTCGGTGCAAAGAGAAACATCATCAAGAGCCTCGCCTCAAGGGGCGTCAATGTCACAGTAGTTCCTGCGACGACGCCTGTTAAGGATATAATGAACTATGAGCCCGACGCAATTCTGCTTTCGAATGGCCCAGGCGATCCGCAGCAAGCCACCAACGGCATCGCGGTCGTGAAAAAGCTGGCAGGAGAGCTGCCCATTTTCGGAATATGTCTTGGTCACCAGATTATATCCCTTGGTCTGGGAGGGGAGACCTACAAGATGAAGTTCGGGCACCGCGGAGCTAACCAGCCTGTGAAAGACCTGAAACGGGGCATCGTTCATATCACCTCACAGAACCACGGTTATGCTGTGGATGAAAATAGCCTTGATAAGAAGGAAGTTTCGGTTACCCAGCTAAATGCGAATGATGGGACTGTTGAAGGACTTGAGCATAAAGACCTTGAGATCATGTGCGTCCAGTATCATCCAGAGGCGCATCCCGGACCTCTTGATACTGAGAAGCTTTTCTTTGACAGGGTGGCGGAAAGTGTGAGGAAGATGAAGGTAGCGGCGAGATAACTTACATCCGCCATCTCCCATCCACGGGAAAGCACTCGTTTATCCA
>JAYTKX010000118.1:0-8125 GCA_043729865.1 Methanobacteriota archaeon | reverse complement strand
TTTAGCTAATTTTTGGTCGTAACAACTTCACTTTAGTAACTTATTCCATTTGACTTCAAATAATTTTTCTCCCTATAAGCAGATATCAAATCCTCTTCTGTAAGCTTTTTCCCCTCCTCTTCTATCTGCCTGTCGCACCAGCGCGCCCATCCCTCTGGCGGCGAAGTCTCATACTGGTCGATACTGCAATCGATCCCATCGGCGCGCAGACGGTCGGAGAGAGCCAGCACTCTGTCCTTATGTTCATCTGAATCATGGCTGTAGCTTATGAAAACGTTTTGATTTTTCTTGGATTCGGGCATGATTTTCGCCTGATGATGCTGATTATCTTTCCTGCATGATAATAAAGGCTTTATAAAATTCTTGAGACGAATGCTTCAAATGAGATAAGTAAACAGTGAAGAAATACGGGAACACGGATTTCGCGGATTATCACGGATACGTGTGCATCTAGGTCATATTTCATGATTTTTCTCTTAACCGATTATGCATAGGAAGAGTTTAAGGGATAATTTGGCGTAATGGCTATAAAGGTATAAGCTGAAAATAATATTATGGTTTCCGAATAACAATCAATAAACTATTAACCGCAAATTAAAGGTGAAAAATGCAGATACCATGCAATTAATCTGCGTTCATCTGCGTTTATCTGCGGCTAATTATTTTCAAAAGTTTGCCAGAATAATCATTGTGTACTAATATTCACTTCAGTAATCGGAGAAAAAAACCAAAATGAACCATATCGATACCATCCGCGCCTCAGTCCTCTCACGCATCAAACCAAAAGAGCCGGAAAAGCAGAAGCTCTCGGCTCTTGCAGACAGCCTGATAAGCAGGATAAACGCCATCGTCAGAACTGAAGGACTGGACATCAGCGCCATACTCGTGGGCTCAACTGCGCGCAGTACATGGCTTTCAGGAGAACACGACCTTGACATTTTCATAATGTTCCCTCCCGATGTCTCAAGAGAATATCTTAAGGAAAAAGGGCTGTACGTTGCGCGAAAGATCGCAGAACAAGCCCAGAGCAGCGAGGAGAGGTACGCAGAGCACCCCTACATCAACGCTGTATTCGACGGCATTGAGGTCGATCTTGTCCCCGCATTCGGCGTGGCAAGTGCCGCTGAAATAAAATCTGCGGTTGACAGGACTCCATTTCATAACAAATTCGTTCTTTCAAGGATACAGGGAATCGAGGATGAAGTGCTGCTGCTCAAGCAATTCCTGAAAGGGTGCGGCGTGTATGGCTCAGAACTCAGGACGCATGGTTTTTCAGGATATCTTGTAGAACTTCTGGTCATCCAGTACGGCTCGTTCATGCAGGTACTTGAAGCGGCGCGCGAATGGAAGCCTGGAATTATCATCGATATAGAAAAGCACGCCAGCATTGCACACAATGACCCGCTTGTCGTCACCGACCCCACGGATCCGGCGCGGAATGTGGCTGCGGCTCTATCTCTTGACAACCTTTGTATCTTCATGGACAAAGCCCGTGAATTCCTGAAAAACTCCGGATCCTCGTATTTTAGCATGCAGGCGGTTGTGCCGCTTGAGGACAGCGAATTTAAGAATATGATGGATGAAAGGGGAACAGCGCTCATAGCCATCGAATTCCCAACTCCCGATGTCGTGGAGGATGTGCTCTATCCGCAGCTTCACAAGATGGAAGATTCTGTGCGCGAAATGCTTGAGAGATACGATTTCTGCGTGTATAACAGCGGGGTATGGGCTGATAAAAAAGCCGTTTTAGTGTATGAAATCGAATCAGGAGCGCTTCCGGCTATGAAGAAGCACGCAGGTCCTCATGTATGGGCAGAAGAACATGCAGCAGCCTTTAAATCCAAATACACTGGCTCGAATGCGTTTTCCAATGTGCATATCAGGAACGGGAAATACATGGTTGAGATCCCGCGAAAATACACAGGAGCAAAGGAACTGCTGGAAGCAGAGCTTCCAAAATGCGGTCTTGGCAAGCATGTGGCTTTAAGTATTAAAAAGGAATATCATGTCCTCGAAAACGAACAGATATTGAATATCAGGGAAACAAATTTCAGGGAATTCCTCCATAAGTTTTTCAAAAAATAGATTATGACAGAATCAACCAGACTTTACAAATATATTCTGCTCATCCTTATTATATCATTTCTTGCGGTCTCCGGGTGCATAGGGGGTTCCCAGAATGGAAACATGCTCAACATATCCACTGAAAAGGTGGTATATCACTCGAACGAGACCCTAAGAGTGCATGTCGAATTCAACTCAACAAAAGAGGTGAAGGCGCAGATCCGGGTTTCAGGAATAAACAATGCGTTCGGTCGCGCCATGGTGACCGAAACGAGAGATGTTATCCTCAAAAAAGGAGATAACCGGTTTGATTTTGAGTTCACAACGCCTTCGTGCGAGGAATGTTCTGCAGTGTCTCCGGGAGAGCATGATATCAATGCAACTATTACATTCAACGGCAACACCTACGAGGTTTACGGGAAAATCACCCTTGAAAGAGAGGCAACAAATGTTACCGGAGAACAGAGCGGCAATACATCGGCAGAGGTCGAACAGACCGCTGCTGCGCCTGAAACAAAAAAAGATGATGATGCAGTAGCGGTTGAATACTTCTACGATCCTGCCTGCCAGAAATGCGCAAAAGCAGCGCCTGTTATCGATAGCGTTGTAAATTCATACGGCGATAATGTGAGTTTTTCAAAATATAATATCCTTACTGATAAAGGACTAACCCTTGCAACAAAATACCAGCTTCCCGGAGTCCCTTCAGTTGTTATAAATGGACAAAAGCTCATCTCATACGGGGATTACGAAGGCAACACGACACGGCTTGAGGAGATACTCAGGGATTCGATCGAAAAAGCTTCTTTATCGCCATCTCGCGCTCCGGTCCAGCAGAAGATAGTCCTGTCCGTCCCCTCGGTTTTCGTTGTTGGCTTCCTGGCTGGATTCAACCCGTGCCTTCTTGCCATCCTGGCTTTTATCGCATCGGTCACACTCGCGACCACAGGCAGGAGACGCAATGTCCTGCTGATAGTCCTGATGTTCAGCCTTGGGATATTCGTGACTTACCTGATAGTCGGGATAGGGTTACTTAACATAATTGAACAGCTGCCTGCGCTTCAGGCGTCGATCAAGAACTTCCTTGTTATTCTGGTTGCCGTCCTGGGGCTCTGGCATGTGTACGATGCCTGGCACCTGCGGAAAAACACCGAATCCTCCTTCTACACCCCGAAATCCTTCATCCGCCTCACTGAGAGCGTAACAAAGAACGTGAGCCTTCCTGCCTCTTTTTTCATAGGGGCGCTGTTCTCGCTCATAAAAGCCCCGTGCGTGGGCGCGGTCTATTTTGTGATACTTGATATGGTAAGGAGCGGCAGCGGAGAGGGGATGATGTATCTTGCAGCCTACAACCTGGGCGTCGTTTTGCCCGTGCTCGTCCTTGGTTTTGCTATTGCTTTCGGGCTTAATCCTGAAAAAGTGGAAAAGTTCAGGAAGGAGAAGCGTGTAGCAATGCGGTTATTTACCGGGATCACGCTGCTGATAATCGCCGCCCTGATGAACGCAAATATAATTTAACTCAGGATCGATGAAATGGCTGCATTGATATCTGGAACGTTTACCTCTTTTCCATTGATAAGGACAGTGGGTGTCCCCTTGATCCTGTACATCCCGGCATAAGCATTATTCTTAAGAGCGGCTTTTTTGGCATAGCCACTTTCGAGTTTGAAATTGAAGTCAGGTCCCAGACCGATGCTTGCCGCTACGTCCTTTAAGACCAGCATGCTTCCCATTACATCCATGTTGCTCTCGAATCTTGCCTTGAATAGAGCATCACGCATCTCTTTACCTTTTCCCATCTCTTTTGCTATAAGGTAAGCTTCTATGCTCTTTATAGACTGTCCCTCAAATGATATGGGAACATAAATGATCTCAACTTTTTCACTATAATTCTTCAGTATCAGGGGCATTTCTTTATTCAGATCATAGCAATGAGAACAATCGAATTTCATAAATTCAACTATCCTTACTTTCCCCTGTTCTGACGGATTTACATCAAGCGACGAAAATGCGCCTGTGCTTTGCGCAGGTGTTGGACGCTCGAATGAATATGCATCAGTGAGGAATTCAGTCGGACGATTTAAAGATATATATGCGGTTGCCGCGATGATCACAAGCAATGCAATCCCTGCATAGATCATTGTCCTGCTGGATTTTTTTGGGGGTGGTATGCGCTTCTTTTTTGACATTGATACCGAATATTGTATATGGTTGTTATAATCGTTTTGGTTTTTGCACACTATAAGCGGCCAGGTGATCAATGCCTCGTAGAAGGGATGATAGGCAGCTTATCTGATATTGAACTTCACGCCTATCTTGAACAGCCTTTTCGTGGGCAGGTTCATGACCTCGCAGCCAGTCTTTTTTCTTATATCACTTAGAATATCCTGCATCCTCTTTTCGCTTTCTGTTGACAGAGTGAACCATATATTATATTCCGCAGGTCGAAGATAGTTGTGCGACACTTCGCTGTACCCGTTTATTATCTGCGCCACTTCATCCACCCTGTCAGCAGGCACTTTCAATGCTACAAGCGTGCTTACCCCACCTGTCTTCTTCGTGCTGATTATGGGACCTATGCGCCGGATCGCCCCTTCTGCCTGCATTCTCTTTATGCGTTCGATCACTTCTTCCTCTTTCAATCCCAGACTGTCCCCGAGCTGCATGAACGGTCTGTGCACAAGCGGAAATTCAAGCTGGATAGAGTTCAGTATTTTTTTATCGATCTCATCCAGTGAGATCTTACCCTTTGATGGACTCAATATTATAACTCCTTTTTAGGCGGTACATACATGCAGTAAGGCTCTTCATCCAGGTAATCGCCGGTCAGGGCATAAGCCCTCGCCCTGCAGCCCCCGCATACTGCGCGGTACTCGCACTCGCCGCATTTGCCTTTGAGCTTCCCGGGGTCGCGAAGGTCGTTGAAGACCTTTGATTTCTCCCATATCATCTTAAAAGGCTTCTGCCTGATGTTACCCGCAAGCGCCGGAAGATAGCCGCAGGGATATACGTCGCCCCTGCTTGAGATGAAACAGAACCCTGAGCCGCCCAGACATCCTTTTGTCATGGCTTCAAGCCCGTGCGTTTCCTTTGTTATCTTTATGCCCTCAGCTTTTGCGCGCTGGCGCATTATCCTGAAATAGTGCGGGGCGCATGTGGCTTTTAACTGGATGCGTGAGTTCTTGCTCTTATCGTAGAACCAGTTGAGCACGCGTTCGTATTCCTCTGGCGGTATTTCTTCGGATTCGATCTCCTCGCCCCTTCCTGTGGGGACGAGTAGAAATATATGGAGCGCTGAGGCTCCAAGTTCAAGAGCAAGGTCGTAAATATTCGGGATCTGGGTAAGATTTCGTTTTGTGATAGTGGTGTTTATCTGGAAGCTTATTCCAGCGGTTTTCAGGATTTCAATCCCGCGCATGGCAGATTCAAATGCCCCGATTTCTCCCCTGAAATTATCATGTGTTTCTTTCGACGAGCCGTCAATGCTTATACTCACGCGCTGGATACCGACATCCTTCAACTTCTTTGCAATATCGGGCGTAAGTAAAGTTCCGTTGGTGGCAAGAACCACACGTAGCCCGTGACCTGAGGCATATTTTGCTATATCGTAAACATCAGAGCGCAGAAGCGGTTCGCCTCCGGTGAGAATGATAATGGGTTTATACTCTACCAGTTCGTCCACAAAATGCTTTGCCTGGGCTGTGGAGAGTTCATCTGGCGCCGGGTCTTTGATCGCAGAGGCTCTGCAGTGGATGCATGCGAGGTTGCAGGCATTGGTGAGTTCCCATGCGATAAGTCTGGGGGGTCTTATCTTGATCTCGTTCAATTTCATCACGCATTGTCCTTACGGTTAATAACATTTATGTAATTATGGGATATACTTTAATACTACTGTGTCAAATAATCAATAAGTGAGAGATTTAATAATGGAAAAAATTGAACTGATAGATGAGGTTTACTGGGTTGGGGCTGTAGATTGGAATCTGCGGGATTTCCATGGATACACCACTCCACGCGGAGGAACATACAATTCGTACCTGATAGTTGATGAAAAAATTGCACTTGTTGATACGGTGAAATATGCTTTTGCAGATGATATGCTCGACGGGATAAAAGAGATTGTGGATCCTCGAAAAATCGATTTTGTTATTTCCAATCATGTCGAACTAGATCATTCGGGCTCGCTGCCTGAGATCATGAAAATCGCACCCAATGCCGAGATCATTTGCTCTGAAAAAGGAATGGACGGGCTGTTAAAATACCACAGAGGCAACTGGAATTTCAGAACTGTCAAGACCGGCGACGAACTTAAACTTGGTAAGAGGACACTGTTTTTTATAACTGCTCCCATGCTTCACTGGCCTGACAGCATGGCTACTTATATGAAAGAAGATAAATTGCTCTTTTCAAACGATCTGTTCGGGCAGCACTTTGCATCATCGTTCAGGTTTGATGAAGGTGCACAAAGTCCTCCGGGATACGAATCCGATATTGTGATGGAAGAGGCTGCTAAGTATTATGCAAATATCTTTATGCAATTTGGGACGCTTATCCTTAAAAAGATGGAAGAAATGCAAAAACTTGGCATTGCTGCAAAGATGATTGCGCCTTCTCATGGAATAATCTGGAAAAACCCGGATAAGATAATCGATGCTTACATTAGCTGGGCTAAAGGGATCTCGAAGCAGAAAGTGCTGGTTATTTATGATACAATGTGGAACAGCACTGAGATTATGGCTAAGGAGATCTTAAGAGGCGTTTCTGATTCAGGCGTAGAAGCGTCGCTATTTCATTTGCGCAGGAATGAATGGAGTGAAATTGTAAAGGAAGTACTTGAATCCAGAGCTATTCTTATAGGTTCTCCCACATTGAATAATGATCTTTTTCCAACCGTTGGCGGATTTTTGACGTATCTTATGGGCCTTCGACCGAATAGAAAGATATGGGCAACCTTTGGATCATGTGGCTGGGCAGGAGGTGCTGTGCGGGCAATCAATGAAAAATTAAAATCAGCAGGGAACGAAACGGTCGAGTCTCTTGAGATCAAGTTCAAGCCCGATGGCCAGGACCTGGCAAAGTGCTATTCGATGGGTCAGAAAATAGCATTAACTGTCAAAAGCGCAGATAATATGATATTAAAGCTACGACAGCACCTATAATTGCTGAGTATGTAATAATCTGCCACGCTTTCCGTCGATCCATAGCGCGGAACTCCGCCTGTTCTACTGTATCGGTCTTTCCGATTTCAGGACTAAAATTGAACAGTCCCTGCATGCCGAAATAAGCACAAAAATGCATGCGCGCCTGAAGAAAACCAATCGCCGTTATCATTGCTGGAATGAAGATAATAAGCCGCCAGGGATGCGGCATATCAAAATATATAAGCAGACCCGGGAGAATTACTGTGATGATTAACCCTGTCCACCCTGCCTGTTTTCTCCTTCTGATTTCCGATTTTCCGATGTTACATACTCCAGGGATGTATTTATCCTCTACATTATAATTCGACATTCCATTCATAAATTAATCCACGTCCACCGTTATCGAATTCCCTTCTATTTTAACAGGATAAGTTTCTAAATCATAAGTCTTAACTTTTGATAAAAGCATGCCTGCATACTGGAAAAATTTCATTAGACTTTCCGGTATTGGTTCCTCTCCAAAATCGGCTGGAACAGGGCCGCTTAAAACCTCACCTGTAGTTATATCGAACTGGGAATGGTGCAATGGGCAGGTTAAAATATAGCCCTCCAGCGTTCCCATTTCCAGGGGAGCATTAGTATGACCGCATCTTCTGCTGACCGCAAATATTTTCCCGTCATAATTGCATAGAACGATCTCTTTTCCTTTCACTTCATACGCTTTCATACCCCCGGGGGCTATTTCATCCGTTTTAGCTGTTTCAACGAACATCTTGACCTCTTTTGAGTTCATTAAAAGGTATCTGTTTCAGTTCATTCGGGTTAGTTACGTCTTTAGTTACAAAAAGCAAACACCAGCAGCGTCTGATGGCATCAAAATGCTCTCTGTGGAAAGGAATACAGGGGCAGACTATTTTCAT
>JAYTKX010000117.1:0-5764 GCA_043729865.1 Methanobacteriota archaeon | reverse complement strand
AGAATAATCAGAGGAAAATGAGAAAAAACAGCATCGTGCGATACTATTCAGAACTAACATTACGAACTATTTATGATTTAAGGTGGGAAAGGCGGGTTATAAAGTTCGATAGTCGAAGGCTTCAAATCAAGTGAGAGGATAAAGGCGGTTACATCGGATTTAGTCCAATCATTCAAAGGCTTCCACTCGTTTGCCCTCTTTAATATATCCCTGTGGTTGCTCAGCGTCTTGGTTTTTATTCCATTAACTTTTAATTCCTGGAGGAAATTTTCAATCGCCATAAAAAACTTTATGGCAATCCATACATATAAGGATATGGTTTTATAACACTTATTCGGAAAGGGAACGGTTAGCCGCACAATATGAAATAATAAAATAATAAGAAATTAAAAAAAAATTTAAAAATAAGAAAAATATTAAATTATTTAATTTAATATCTTTATTTTGTCTTCTTTGCCTTTGTTACTTTCTTGGTTTTCTTTGCTTTGATCATTTTTTTTGCCATTAATTCACCTCAGTAATTAATTAATATAAATGTTTATAATATATATACGTATGTGTAGAAATTGCATTAAACTTTGATTTTCAGGGTAGCATGCATAATATCTAAATTAGAGTAATAATTAAAGTTTTTTTAGATAAATATCTGTGAATCACTGTGTTTAACCAAAAATACGTTGCCCTTTGTTTCAACTGGAGATTGAATCTGGGGAATTTGAAGTGTTTTCAGGTAATTCTAAGAATCAGGTAATCTTTATTATACTAAAACGATGGAGAAAGGTTATATTTTTAAAATATTTGTGTTAATAGAGTATTTACCAATTATAACCATGTATGACCTTTATTTCAAGTGAATACTTTATATACTATAAAAACAATAGGGTTCATGTAGCGTTCACAAAAATAATTCACCCAGAAGGAGCATCGGAGGGGAATCCGGATGCATGCTGTTCGCCCGTAAGGGCGGATAGCGTTCCAATTTTTTGAGGATATATGAAAATACGGCTCGAACTCGAAGGAAAAAACGCAGGCAGCGTGAGTTACAAAGGACCCGAGTCGGCAGATATGGCGGCAACATATATTAATTCCATTGAAGCTGATGAAGTAGAAGTGCATATAGTAAAAGAAGACGGGACAAAAGCATTCGCCGAATTTTCAGGAGAGTTCTGGAACATGTCAGCCACAAAGTTCATACTGTCGGCTGCAAAAAGCAAACCTGAGCCATCCATCTCTTCCAGTATCGAAGAATTACCCGGGGAATCTCTCACGCTCAAAGAACGACTTGAGATGTTCCTGCGTTTTGAATACCCGAGGATATGGTTCAATTCCCTGGATGTAAAAAGGCATTACGAAAGCGTTTATGGAAAGATCAACCTTAGCACTGTATCCACATACCTGGCAAGGATGAATAGGGACAACTTATTAGAGCGAAAGGGAAACCACAACCAGCGGGAATACAGGTTTATGGAAGAAGACAAAAAATTAATGGGTATGGAATATGCTTCCGAAAAATCATAAGCGGGTTGATGAACTGACCCCTTCGGGCTTACAGCACCCTCGCAGCATTAAATATATGCTGTCTTTGCTGTAAATTGCGCTCCACGCGCTTTCTTTTTGCACTCCTTATGGAAAAGATAACGTTGAACCATCTTCCATTTTGACCGTGAATGGTCACGAGGTATTTACGCCCTGGAAGACTGAACCTGGTTTATCCGATCCGGCTCTTCGTTCATCTCTAGCTAGCTCATCTTAGCGTGCGCCTTATACAGCCGTATAAGGTAATGTGTAATATTGATTTATCATGATTAATAGTTTTCGATAATAGATTTGATAACTAATATGGTAACAATATAAGATTTAGCGCTTCTGCAATTCGAGCGCCAGCGATGTGCTGGAAAATTAACAACGAACTCACAACTAACTCAACACGAACTCACGACGACCTGAGTTAGTCCGAGTTCGTACCAGTTCGTTGTTGATTTTAGATTTTTAAGCTATCTTGTTATGTTTGTCTTTGGCTCACATAACCGTCTATGATCCCGCCTCGCCTTTTTCAAACACGATCATGCCTGTTTTCAAAAGATCCGCTTCATCATCTGTAAGTTTCCTGGATACAGCATTTTTTGCGATTATGGCGCTGTTGCCCAGAGGATCATCAATTATAAGCGTAATATTGTACTCTCCAGCTCTCGTTTTTATAATATTGGACAGGAGTTCAAGAGCATGTGCGGTCTTATCTTCATCTCCCCAACGCGTCACCATGCCCAGTATCTCTTCCACCCTTTCCAGCACCCCTTCGACGTTCGAGATAAAAGAGTCAGAAGCTGGTCCTGGTTCGATCTCCACTCCGAGCTCAGGTATGCGAATAGTTCCCGACGTGGAACGCACTACCCTCGCATCCAGGTCTTCTATTGACCTGACCTTCATTTCATAATGTACCGGCTCATGCTGGGAAAGGATCAGCGTGTCCGAGTACCTGAACCCGCACTCACAGATGGAAGTAATGTGCATCACTTCGCCAAAAAAAGGGATATTGTCCGGGACCCAGTTCGTTTTGAGTTCTCCCGAGCACAGAGGACATGTGCTGCAGGTGACCGTCAACGTGGGAAGAAATTCCTGATTCACTTTAACTTCTGTCTGTCAATGCGAACGCCGCGCGGCGTCACAATGACCTGGTCTTCCTTCACCAGTGCGATATCGCCATGCACATCGTTCACTACCTGTTTCAGATCCTTTATCGCGCGGTCAAAGATGAGTTTATCGTGCTTTGCAGGGGATACGTCAATAAAAACAATATTTCCCCCATAGATCTGTTTCTTTAATTCAGGCAGTATGTCAAGCCCGTTAAGTTCTGCCACGCGCACAAGCATGTTCGTGGGCTCATCTTTAAAACCCTCTTCGAATTCTGAAAGATCAAGTTCCTCATACTCCTCAGCCTCAGATTTCGGCTTTTTTCCGCTTCCAAAAAGATTTTCTATGAATTTAACCATGATATCATCACATCCTCATTTAAATGATTGTTTCTATTTAGCTATTTCTGTTCAAGCTTGTTTCTATTTAGCTATTTCTGTTCAAGCTTCCAGAGTTCATCCCCTACATAATGGATAGACTTTATGGCTTTGCCTGATTTTCCTGCCATGTCTTTGCCAGGAATGAGTGCCCTGCCAATAGCAAGCGCCTTCCCGTGAGCCCGCTCAACAACGATAACAAGGTCGCCTTCCTTGATATTCGGATCTGCATCAACGATCCCCGGACCCATCACGTCAGCGCCGTTTATTATGAACTTCACAGCGCCCGGGTCCACCACGACCCTTCTACGCGAAGGAGCAAGTTTAAGCGCGCCCTTTACCGTAGGGAATATTTTCCCTCCTGTCTTGAACAGAAGCGGTTCACCGTCCACGAAAATGAACTCCGCCTCTTCACTTTCGACAAGTTCGAGTTTCCTGCCAACAAAGGCTTCGGCGTCCCCGAAAGCCTCCTCAATATCATTGATGAGGGCTTTTTCATCCGTCTTTCTAAGTACATTCCGTGATTTTATCTTCATGTGCCACCAATAGTTTTAAATATTCTCTTGACAACTCAAGGTCACTATTGCGTTAATAGATTAATAAACTTTATCAGGAGCATTATATGGGAAACAGACCCCTCGACATTCTAAACAATGCATTGAATAAATCGGTATTGATAAGGCTGAAAGGCTCAAGAGAGTTCAGAGGCGAACTGCAGGGATATGACATGCATATGAACCTCGTACTTGCAAATGCCGAGGAAATAAAAGAGAACGAATCAAAGAAACTTGGAACAGTAGTTGTACGTGGAGATAATATCGTCTTCATCTCCCCATAATAAAAGGTGATAACAAATGTCAAAAGGAACGCCCTCAATGGGACATCGCCAGCATAAGACACATGTGAAATGCAGAAGGTGCGGCAAGGTATCGTTGAATACCAGAACAAAGATGTGCGCATCGTGCGGGTTCGGAAAGACCGCACATATGAGATCATATAAATGGCAAGAAAAATGTGGATATTAAGGTGAGAACGGTTGCATGAAGAATGCGGCGTTGTAGGTCTTTCATACAGTAATGATGCACCCTGCGCGCTGTCTATCTATTATGCGCTTTATGCTCTTCAGCACAGGGGACAGGAATCGGCAGGCATAGCTGTCCATGACGGCACCCGGATCAGTACCCTGAAAGGGATGGGTCTTGTGCCTGATGTCTTTAACAGGGGAGACATCCAGAGATTAAAAGGCAGAGTGGGTATAGGGCATGTCCGCTATTCCACTACCGGAGGTTCGAAAATAGAGAACTGCCAGCCGCTTCTGGTGAGTTCTAAAAGCGGGACGATCTCTATTGCCCATAATGGTAACCTCGTCAATTCAAAAGAACTCAGAGCTGAACTTGAAAAAGAGGGGAGGATCTTTCTTTCTGATTCCGATACCGAGGTCATTGCACATCTGCTTGTGAAAAAACTCATGCACAGCGATCTTGATGAGGCTGTCAGGGAATTGATGAGACGGCTCGTGGGTTCTTATTCGCTCGTTATACTGGTGGATAACATGCTTGTGGCTATCCGGGATCCACTGGGAGTAAAACCGTTGTGCATCGGGAAGATAGACAATGGTTATATGGTGGCTTCAGAGAGTGCGGCTGTCGATATCCTCAATGGAATATTAATCCGGGATATCGCTCCGGGTGAAATGCTGATATTTAAAGACGGTGAATATGAAAGCAAGCAGCTTGTCAGGTCGAAAAACTCCGCTCACTGCGTTTTTGAGTACATTTACTTCGCGCGACCGGACTCTGTCATTGACGGGAAACTCGTTTATAGTGTCAGGATGCGAATAGGACAGAAGCTTTTTTCCGAACATCCGGCAAAAGCAGATATCGTATCCCCTGTTCCAGACTCCGGCATTACTGCTGCAATAGGTTTCTCAAAGAGTTCGGGGATAGATTACATGGAAGGTCTGATGAAGAACAGGTACATAGGCAGGACATTCATCATGCCGGGGCAGGACATGAGGGAGACCGCTGTGCGGCTCAAGCTCAATACCATAAAACCCAATATCGAGGGAAAGAATGTCGTTCTTGTTGACGACAGCATCGTACGCGGGACAACATCACGGCGCATAATCGACCTGATGAGAAAATCAGGGGCGAAGGAAATCCATATGAGGGTGGCAAGTCCTCCGATAATCTCACCGTGCTACCTTGGCATCGACATGGCGACACGGGAGGAACTCGTGGCAGCACATAAGGCTGTGAAAGGAGTTGAGGCTGTGATTAATGCAGACTCGCTCGGGTACATCAGCATCGAGGGTCTTGTAAGTTCGATAGGGCTTCCCCAGGACGATCTGTGCGTGGGATGCCTGACTGGCGCGTACCCTGTGGAGATCCCGGGAGAGAAGTGTTCAAGGAGACAGTTGAAGCTGTCCGAGTTCTGACAGAAAACTAGAATAGAGAGTACTTATATTAGAATGCTGAGGCATTATAATACTGAGGCAAAACTATGGGCATAATAAAAAGTCTGGGGCTTAGGTTCACCTGGTTAAGAAGGTTATTCAAGAAGAAGAGAGCAAGGATCGGGATATATGGTCCTCCGAATGCCGGAAAGACCACTCTGGCGAACAGGATCATCCGCGACTGGACAGGCGATGCCATGGGTTCTGTTTCGGCGATACCCCATGAGACACGCAGAGCCAGGAGGCGGGAGGGCGTGACCATCGAATCAAACGGTTCCTCAGTGACGCTGGACATCATAGA
>JAYTKX010000116.1:0-10308 GCA_043729865.1 Methanobacteriota archaeon | reverse complement strand
CTGCGGGTTCTCGACTCCGCGCACACCTATGCCCCGCAGGGCATAGGTGGACACGCCCTCCAGAGGCGTGACTCTGGGCGCCATTATCTGCGGTTCGTTCTCTTCAGACCCCATATCAATCAACAGAATCTTTTTCCGGAGCTACCTATGTATTTTCTTCAGGAAACACAAATCTTCATTTTTCAGAAGTTTGGCGGAAGACTATAGATCAATTTATCTCGGTTATTTGTTGCTAATTGATGCTAATTGACACTTGACAAGACACTACCTTTCCTCCGCATTTCTTTATCCCGCTACTGGAATAACTGAAGATACGAAAAGGGTGGGTAAAAGCATTTATTAACATCCTGCTTATATACCGGGGTTATGAAAGAGATAATCTTCGTGGGGCGCTCCAATGTCGGGAAGTCCACTCTTATCAGCACGCTAACAGGGGCGAAACTCCGCACTGGCAGGCGCCCTGGCGTGACCCGCAAACCGCTGCAGATCCCCTATCAGGATCTTCAAATAACTGATATGCCCGGGTTCGGGTTCATGAGCGGGATAAGCGACGAGAGTATGGATGCGATCAAGAACAACATCGTCCACTACATAGAGGACAATGCCGGGAATATCGCATTCGCTGTGATGGTGGTTAATTCCGCGTCGTTCGCAGAGATAGTGGACCGCTGGAACAACAGGAACGAGATACCTGTGGAGGTCGAGCTGTTTGAGTTCCTGCATGAGATGAATATCGACGTAATAGTGGCAGCGAATAAGATAGATAAGGTCAAAGATGTGGACGGAACGCTTGACGGGATCGCCCAGAGGCTGGGTATGATGCCGCCCTGGAAGCAGTGGCTTGATACGATAGCGCCTATCAGCGCAAAAAAGGGAAAGATAGATGATCTGAAGAGGATCATGCAGAAGAAACTGGAAGCCTTGAGGGCAAAATGATATTTGAAGGTGGAACTTTTATCTGCAATTGAAAAAAACGTATAGTCCCGGACGGATTCGAACCATCGTCTCCGGCTCCAAAGGCCAGAAGGATTGACCGCTACCCTACGGGACTGCATCTTAAACTTACAATTAAACTACTTATTACTTTCTCAGTTAAAGCTAAAATCAGGCTTATTTTCAAGCTTGATTCTGCGGGCTTTAAGTAGATAACGATATTCGGAGCGGTAGTATGATGTTGAAGCTGTCGGTCAATCTGGAAAGCGGATGATGTTTTGATTGAACAGTGTAAAGAAAACTTTGAGAAATCTAAGATGCGATATGCTGGTTGATAACTAACTCCGCGCTAAATCGCAAAGTCTTTTTATCTCGAAGTTGTTATGAGGTACTAAAATGAAGTGTATAATTTGCGGGGAAGATCTACCGTCAGGAAGAGGAGGCAAATACTGTGCTCGCTGTGCTGGTTTACATAGACATATGGAATGGCAAGACGTAAGATCTAAAAGAAGGCCCCGTGGTGAACAAACAAAGTTGTTTTGATTAAGCCACTCGACACGATAGATGTCTATGCAATTAGACCCTCGCCGCAGCGAGGGCTACCCGTAAAGTTTGATGAAACGTTTCAATGTTTCGCCCTCGGCAGAGACACAGAACCCGAATGGGCGTTCTCGACGTTCGTCACAAATCGTCGTCGTTTTGCCACTGCGTTAAATCAGTGAACAACTAAAAGCGTTAGAGAATGCTAGAACACACCGTAGCCTTATGGACGTGAGCAACTACAAACGCTTGTATGAGGCTTGTTAAACGCGATTATGCGCAGGTCGTAGTATCGCCCAACCTCACCCATCACCGGGCAGCCGTCCCGCCGCGCGGGATTGCGCGGGACACGCAACCCCCTGGCGGCTGCCGGGTGATGGGGCGCGCGTGCCGCCCCGTCTTGGCTCATATACAATAATTGACCGTCAGTATTGGGAGATGGATTTTTATGAGAGTAGTATAAAACAAAAGTATAATAGTTAATAGGATATTACACTAATATGTAGGCAATACATATAGCGTAATCGAGGTGAATTGTATGGTTAAAATTGAGAGTGCTGATGAGGCTAAGGGAATAGCATTAAACTTCTTAGCGAAAATGGGTTCAGTGGTTTGGTCAAATGAGGTAGAGAGTATCAAAAAATCTCAAAATAAATGGATAGTACAAATCAAGACTAGCCCTCTTTTGGATAAGGAATATAAAATCCATATGGAGCTTGATGCGGATACGGGCAAGGTACTATCCTACGAAAAAATATAGGGGGTATGCGATTGGTTTCACCTGAAGATATAACTCGATTGAATGCACGGATGGATGAGCTTAAAGACTACCTAACGAGAATTGAAGTGCGTGTTGATGCGACATATACAGAAATGAGCAATGTTCGTGGAAGTATGACTACTCGTGCTGACCTCGATAACATACGTGTTGTTATGGCTAATATGATGACTAATATGGCTACTTCAAATGACGTCAATAGATTATGGGGAATTTACAAAATATTAATCGCTGCAATTTTAACTTTATTAGTTGGATTAATTATTTTTATATTGACAAAACAACCAAAGCTTTAGTAGTGATCTATCTAATTAAAAAATATTCATCAATTTAATAATATTGTGTATATGAGTAACTACAATCAATCATAACCCCGTATAAGATAAAGTTCTGAGTTTATTATTATTGGGGTGCCTCTTATATAAGTGGTGTTTTTATCAATATTAAAACCGTAATCCGTAGCATGAAAACAATACTTTTATTAAAGAATAACTAAATATTCTTTATGCCAACATTTTTACTTTATGGGGTGCATCTAATCATTATGACTGAGGAGTTATGCATAGTTCCTGACACAAGTGTTATCATCGACGGGAGAATAACGGCAAAATTGAAAGCCGGGGAATACCCTGAAGCCACCGTAGTCATAGCCGAGGCGCTGATGGCAGAGCTTGAGGCGCAGGCAAATAAGGGACGGGAGACGGGATTCAAGGGGCTTGAAGAATTAAAAGAACTGAGCGAAATGGCAAGAAGAGGCGAGCTCAGGATCGAATTCACTGGAAAGCGTCCATCGCTTGAACAGATAAAACTCGCATCTTCAGGAGAAATAGACTCGATCATACGCGCGGTCGCGGTGGAAAGAAAAGCGCTGTTCATTACGAGCGACAAGGTGCAGGCAGAGGTAGGGCGCGCAAAGGGACTGAACGTGGAATACCTGGATCCCATGCAGGAAGAGCTCCATGAACTTCTCATCAGCGAATTTTTTACGGATGACACTCTTTCAGTGCATCTCAAGGTCAAAGTGCCGCCCATGGCAAAGAGGGGCACGATAGGGAACCAGAAACTTGTCAGGATAAGGAATGAACCCTGCACTGAAGAAGAACTCCATGCCATAGCCAGGGAACTCATTGTCAGGACAAAACGCGACGAAGATTCGTACCTTGAGATCGATTATGTCGGGGCGACAGTATTCCAGATAGGCTCCATGCGCATAGCAGTGGCGCAGCCCCCTTTCTCGGACGGGATGGAGATAACCGCGGTAAGACCCATCGCTGTGGTGAGCCTCGATGATTACAGGATGGGAAAGGAACTCAAAGATAGGATCGTGGAAAGGCAGAGAGGGATACTTGTAGCAGGACCTCCGGGAGCGGGAAAATCCACATTTGCTGCAAGCATAGCTGAATTCCTGTACAGGCAGGACTTTATCGTAAAAACGATGGAATCCCCGCGCGACCTGCAGGTCCCGGATGCGATCACCCAGTACGCGCCTCTTGAGCGGGATATGGAAAAAACAGCAGATATCATGCTGCTTGTGAGACCGGATTATACTATCTATGACGAGGTCAGGAAGACAAAGGATTTCCATGTTTTCGCGGATATGAGGATGGCTGGAGTTGGCATGATAGGCGTGGTGCATGCAACAAGGGCGGTGGATGCTATCCAGAGGCTGATAGGTCGTGTTGAACTCGGGATAATCCCGCAGGTCGTGGATACAGTGATATTTATTGAAAAAGGAGAGGTCTCAAAGGTTTATAATATCGTCTTCACGGTAAAAGTGCCTTTCGGCATGGTCGAGCAGGACCTGGCGCGTCCTGTGATAACCGTAGCTGATTTTGAGACCCATAGCGTTGAGTATGAGATATACACATACGGCGACCAGGTGGTCGTAATGCCTGTTGGAGATACCGAAGGCAGGCGTCCAGGCATGTGGGCTCTTGCGGGCAGGGAGATACGCAAAGAAATGCAGAAATATACGCATGGTATGGTGGATGTTGATGTGGTTTCAGACACAAGCGCCACGGTCTATATGGATGAGGAAGACATAGCCGGGGTGATCGGGAAGGCGGGAAAGAACATAGACCTGATCGAGAAGAAACTGGGCATACATCTTGATATACGCGAGAGAAAAGCTGGCAGGGAAAAAGTCAAAAAGATAGAAAAAAGCGAGATATCAAGTTTTGTTCCCACGATTGAACGCTCAAAGAAACACATACTTCTCCACGTTGAAGGACTCTCAGGCGAGACTGTGGATGTGCATATTGGCGATGATTACCTGTTCACAGCGACAGTAGGTCGCAAAGGGGATGTGAAGATCGGGAAAGACACAGAAGAAGCGCATCGGATTATGGTGAATCCTTCGCTTGTAACGATGAGGAAAAGCGCAATTAAGTGAAAAAAATAAAAAAAAAGAGAAGGGGACTTAGCCAAACAGTGCGCCGAGTCCTTCCATCCCGCTTTCTTCGGCTTTGCCTTTATCTTCCTGTTTTTCTTCTGTCTTAGGGGCTTCAGCCGCTGCTGCTGCCGCCGGGGCTGCCGCTGCTGCGGGTGCTGCAAATGCTGCCTTTGCAATAGCTTCCTCGATATTGACGCCTTCAAGAGCAGAAACAAGCGCTTTTGCTCTTACCGCATCAACTTCTCCGCCTGCTGCTTTGATAACAGCAGAAACCGCTTCATCTGTAACTTTCTTTCCTGCGCTGTGTAATAACAGTGCTGCATATACGTATTCCATTTTAATCACCTTTTATTTTTTTTGAGTTTAATCCCCGCATTGAAATGCAGGGTCTGTTTAGTTCATTTTGGTACTGTGGCAAGCTTAGTTTTCAGCTTTTCGCTGACCGCATTCGCATCCCTGGCGCTTGCCAGTTTAGCGACAGATAACATCTGGGCATTGGCTTTTGCCAGGAGCACATCGATGATATCCGGCATTATTATCTCGGCGTTTATAGCAAGGTTCCTCGATTCTGACGCCGCCTTTGTAAGCAGTATCCTTATCGTGGCTTTTGTCGGGTATGCCGCATTTATCGATAAATTGAAAGCCCGCTGGACTGCAAGCGTGATATCGCTTCTATACCTGGTCTCATCCACTGCCAGCAGTTTTGATTCATATATCATACCTTTTTCATAAACTGCGCGAAGCTCAAGCCCAAGTTCTACGGGATGTATTTGAAGGCGCGACAGGATGGATGCAAGTTTTGCATTCACAACGTCGCCTGCTTTAGCTACGGTCTTTGTCTCACGGATAACTACCTTTCCGCCTTCGATACCTGCCGGAATTCCAGAGCCCTGCAATTCGCCCACGATCGGACCGGGGGGGAATGAAGTTGGACCTTTCTGGACTACAATGTCCTTCGGGGCTATACCTCCGGGTTTTATTGGGGCGGCGGTTTTACCTTTTTCAAGCATTTTGTAAAGCTTGAACGGATTCTCGTTAGTGAACAATAACGCGGTCTGATCGACCACATACCTGGACACTGGCTTGATAGTATCAGATGAACCTTCAAGAGCCCTGAATATGAGGTTGTTCCTGTACATCTTAAAGTCAGCCATGCCTCGCAGGTTCTTTCGCATCAACTGGAGCTGGTTCGATGGGATACCGTGGACCCCTACTATGCCTACTGAAGAATATGAGGTGATTAATTTCTTTATATCCTCTACCTCATCCGTTTTCCACTTGGGGATATGGGTGCTGTGGTGTACGCCTTCTCTTGACATTTAGATCACCCTCACTGCTGGTCCCATTGTGGTCTTTACATATATCGATTTTACGTTATACATGCCGCGTTCATACCTGTGTTCAATGCGGTTTATTATCGTATCGATATTCTCTGATATCTTATCGGGAGACATCTCTTTTCTTCCAACTGATATGTGGAATGTCATCTTGTCCTTGGACCTGATCTTAATAGAGTTCCTGGACTTGTTGATTATCTGGACAATATCCTTATCAGGCGTAAGCGGTATGGGCATTTTGCCCCTTGGACCCAGCACCTGACCGAGCGTTTTACCTATTAAAGGCATGTACGCCGATTCTGCGATGAAGAAATTTACCTCTTCAGCCAGATTCTTTGCTCTTGTCTTGTCTTCTCCGAGAACGTTTATTTCCTCAGGGTCAAAAACATAATCTGCTCCTGCTCCTTTTGCTCTCTGACCGGTCTCACCTTTAGCGAATACCGCGATCTTGATCTGTTTACCAACGCCGTTAGGCAGTATGATCTCTTCATCAAGCCTGTTCTGCGGCTGGTTCATATCAAGATTTTTAAGGTTTATAGCCAGATCTATACTTTCTGAGAACTTACGCTGCGGCGACTTTTCCATCGCCAGTTTAACAGCGGTTACTATCTTTTCATGTTCCAATAAGATTCCTCCCGTAGTAGTCGACACAATGGTCTCCTACGGTGATAGGGAGGTGCTATTTTCGATAAGGTAGTATTTTAAGGTGTCGGTTGGGGACGATAAAAAGACATGGAAGCCAGAGAATGGGCGTATTGGGGACATATATTCGGATCGTTTTTGTGCAGGTTCTCTCTATGCCCCGGATCTGCCGGAACATAGTATGGAAGAACTCCACACTTGTCACCCTTCATAATCCACTGTTACCGAAGATTCCCTCACCGATGTCATGTATTTTAGAACTTCGACATGGACCGGATGCGACTGGTATGCCTTCAGATCCTCCATAGAATCGAATTTCGTCACGAGCGCAAGGTCATACGAACGCTCTGAATGAAGTACATCGATACCAGCTTCAATATTTCGAAGCTGCGGGATCATGCCTTTCATGCCAACCAGGACATCCCTTGCTTTCTGTGCATTGCGGCGGTCGATGAGTTTAAAAAGAACTATGTGCGTGATCATATACACCATCAGACCTTCAACTTCTCTTTCAACTGACTAATAGGTTGCGGATAATGTCCTTTTCCCCTGAACTTCTTTGTGTATATCGCCTTTACAGGACAGTGATTGTAGCATCTCCAGCACCCGTAGCATTTATTCATATCAAAAACAGGCTTGGGTGAACATTTGATGGCTTCATACGGGCACAATTTCTCGCACAGCCCGCATTCGGTGCACAGCGCATCATCAACATATTTTTCGCCCATATCCTCGCGCGCTTTCATGACAGAAAACTCTGGCATCAGGAAGTTTATGAAACCCGGAAATATTTTTTTTCTCTTCAGTTCCCCGCCAGCATGTATGACCCGGTCTAAACCGTAAATGAAATCATTGAACTTGCTCATTTCTTTTTCGTTCGGAGCTTGCTGGTTGCCCATACCCCTGACTATCATAGGAGGATAGCTTTCAGGCGTATGAAGAGAATGACCTGCTAAGACCAGAAAACCCTTTTCAGTGACGAGTTTATCAAGGATCAATAGCGTCTTTCCGCTGATGAAACCGTATGTATTGAAAACGAACGCTGGTTTGTTGTTCTGATGCGGCAGTTTTCCTATGAATTTCCGGACAATATACGGGACGTTCATGAAATTCGTGAACGCTGCAAATCCGACGACATCATATTTCTCAAGGTCGGGGATACTTCCTTCCATGATATCGAAAAGATCGAACTCGATGTTTTTCAGCCTGCCTGTGATGTACCGGCATGCTAATTGCGTATTGCCTGACCCGGAACAGTAGCAGATAATGCCTTTCATAAAATAGCGTTCATTTTTCCACCATCAGCTTCCGCACCGGCTCAAGAATCTGGTTCATGTATTCCGCAGCCGCTGTTTTCATGTCCATAGGATGGAGTTTCTTCTCTGCAAAATCAGCTTCCAGCGCCTCATAGCTTTCGTAATGGAGGTCGCCTCCGTATTTTTCAGGGCGCTTCACCACTATTTCCGGGTAGCGCGGCGTGATGTGGTATTTGAAAAGAGCAAGCACCGGATTATCTTTTACCTCGCCTTCAACGCAGAACGCCCCTTTCATCTTCTTTTTCATATCTTCCGGGGTGTCGTCCACCGAGATGTAATTGCCCTTGCTGGATGACATCTTCTTTCCATCGAGACCAGGGAGGATGGGGGTGTGTATGCATATCGGAGCCCTGTATCCAAGCTCAGGGAGCCCTTCCCGCGCAAGCATGTGAATCTTACGCTGGTCTATCCCGCCCACTGCCACGTCAACGCCCAGGTGGGCGATATCAAGCGCCTGCATCAGGGGATATATCATCTGCGACACCTTGGGGTTCTCGGCATCGCGGCTCACCTCGTCCATGCTTCGGCGCGCACGGTTAAGCGTGGTGCTGCGTGCAAGTTTCAGCACGTCCAGCATATAATCATGATCTAACTGGTACGATGAACCAAGGACAAATTCAGTCTTCTTTTCGTCAAGACCAAGCGCGATGAAGCATCTCTTGTTGTAATCGGCGATCTTCCTCACTTCATCCATTGTGCCTTTTTCATTAAGATAAGCATGGACATCTGCAAGAAGTACGGTTATCTTGAAGCCTGCCTGCTGGAGGTCAAGCAGCTTGTTCACCGTAAGCACGTGACCCATGTGTATCTTGCCGCTTGGTTCATAGCCCACGTAGGCAGATGGCTGTTTTGTTGGATCATTGATAAGTGCTTCAAGTTCCTCTTTTGTCACTACCTCTTCAGTATTTCGGGTAATAATCGCTAATTTGTCCATGATCTAAGACTCCGTTTGGCTCGCGGTTCTATGCTAACCATACACATAAACTCTGCGGATTAAGGGAAGGGTATGGCAGGATATCGCTTCCGGAAGAATGACGGCTGGTAGATTTCATTGTCATCGATTTTTCCCCTGGAAATAGACGACATCTATATATACCATCACTACTAACTTAAGGTTAGTAACCTCAAGTCACTAACCTGGGGTGAAGCACAGACATGGAATCAGCACAATTGTTGGATATACTCGGGAACGAGAACCGCAGGAAGATCCTGCACCTTCTTGCAAGCCGTCCATGCTATATGAGTGAAATAGCAGAGAGGCTTGACGTGGGCGCGAAAGCGATCCTCGGACATCTTGAGCTCCTTGTGCGGGCAGGTCTGATTGAAGCCAGCGTGGATGAACAGCGGCGCAAGTATTTCCATATCGCAGATAACCTGCGGCTGGAAGTGTTTGTGTCGCCGTACTCCTTTGAAATGGCGACAACGATCATCACGGCAGAAGCAATGCCCCAACATCAGGTCAGAGTCGCCCCTGAACTGGCAGACCTGAAATCCCAGTACAGCAGGATACATGAACTGGCAGAGGAAAGGCAGCGGATAATGCTTGAGTACCAGCAGGCGCAGGCAAGCATCACGGATGCGATGGGGCAGTGCATGGATGCTATTGGGGAAGTCGCAGATGATCATATTGAGGCAGAGATACTCTATGCCCTGCTCAAAGGTCCAATGAAGCAGCGCGCGCTTTCCATGCAGCTTGGAATTCCGGAATATGTGATAGAGGAGCGCCTTGAGACAATGCATAGAAAAGATAAGATAAAACAGGATGGCAATAATTATAGTATTGACTGAAGGAAAAAAAATCGGAGGAAAAAATATGTGGAAAGACCGAAGCAAAACCGAAAAAGGATTCTTTGATGAATTTGAGAGAGAGTTTGAACAGATGAATGAACTTATGAACCGAATGATGACTTCGCCTGGAAAAGAGCCGCAGGTTTACGGGTTCAGCATACAGGCAGGACCTGAAGGCTTACCGCATGTAGAGCGCTTCGGGAACGTTTTGCCTGTCGGGAAAGACCATGATGTCAGGGAACCCTTTACAAGTTCCATTATCAACGAAAAAGACAATGAACTCAACATAACGGCTGAGATGCCCGGGATCGGGAAAGAGGATATCGAGGTCAATGCAACAGAGAACGATATTGTGATAAAAGCAGAAGGCAGCGGGAGAAAATACTATAAGAAATTAAATACTCCGGCGCAAGTCGACCCTGACAGCGCGAAGGCGAAATACAATAACGGCGTGCTTGAAGTTACGCTCCGGCTCAAAGAACAGCCCGGAAAAAAGGGAAAGAAGATAGATATCGAATAAACATTCGGAATATATATAAATAAGACGTACTATATATATAATGGTATTATGGAAAAAAAAGA
>JAYTKX010000115.1:0-10856 GCA_043729865.1 Methanobacteriota archaeon | reverse complement strand
ATAGTCAGGATTAATAAAATCAACATAACCCCATTCATACCTTACTGTTTTAATCCCCCATTCATCCACCCTCTGTATATTATCATAATCTTCTACCATTAAAGCAAAATCTACATCCTTGCTTACTGCTACATCAATATGCAGGGAAATCGCAAGACCCCCAACTAATACGACCTTATCTTCAGATAATCCATTATCCCGGATAATTTCGTGAAGAATATTTATCATAATGCGATCCTCAAGGGCATCATATGTTTTAAATCAAATGCCGGATACCTGGGTATGTTGTCCGCTTTAAAGTCAAACCCATAGTCTATATCAAGAGATACCATTACAGCTTCTTTATTCAAACCTTCATCCTCTATCCTCGTTTTCAGGTAGTTATCATCAATGAAATCGCGGTTTCTCTCTGAAATTATTTTTGCAGAGTATTTATGGTCTGTGTATAAACATTATATGCGTTTCCTGACGTTATTTTGCAGATTTCCGATATTTGATTGTAATTTTTCCCAATACTCTATTTATGAATACTCTCTTCTGCAATTCTGTAAGCATAATAAATACTATAAACGTTATAGGTTAAAATCTTTTCGTAGGAAGAAATAATACTAAATCACTCCACCATCGCCCTGGCATCCACCGCGACCGCCCCCTTCTCACCAACGATCAGCGGATTGATATCTAGTTCAACGATATTCTCCTTTTGCGCCATCTCGGACACAGAAACAAGCACCTGCGCCACGGCATCAATATCAGCAGGCTTCCTCCCCCTGATACCTTTCAATATCGGATACCCCTTAATCTCAGATATCATCTCAAGCGCCTCCTTTTTATCGATTGGAGTCACCCTGAACGATACATCCTTATAGACCTCTACAAATATCCCGCCGAGCCCGAACATCAGGGCATGACCGAACTGCGCATCCTTCTTCAGTCCCACGATGATCTCATGTCCCGAGGGCGCCATCTGCTGCACAAGGACGCCCTCGATATTCGCTCCTGGAACTGCTTTCCTGACCCGTGATATCATATCTGAATATGCAGACCTCACATCATCTTTCTTAACGTTCAATACAACGCCTCCAACATCTGACTTATGTGAAATGTCGGGTGAGGATATCTTCATTGCCACAGGAAAGCCCATGCCAGCTGCGATACTGGAAGCTTCGTCTTCGCTTTTTGCAATGCTGCCCTGCGTGACCGCGATCCCATATTTTGAAAGGATTTTTTTAGCCTCATACTCTGTCAGAATCTTCATTTGCATCTCCCCATTTTATCCTTCGGTTCAGCGTCGATCTTCACTTTCTCAAGGAATTCCCTGTGCCTGATCAGACATGACAGGGCTTTCACCGCCCTCTCCGGCACCGGATAATTCGGAATGCATCCGCTCTTCAGGATCTCCACTCCTTCTTCAGTGCCTGCCCCGCCCATCCAGCATGCAATAATCGGTTTTCTGCTTTTCGCCTTAATGCATTTCTGCTTCATCTCGACCACAGCCTCAGCCGGAGGCATCGCATTTGACATCATAGTATGCACATAAATAACAACGATCGCATCCACGTTCGGGTCATCATGGAGAGCCTGTATGGAATCATTATATATCTTGAAAGAAACAGTCCCCGCAGTATCTATCGGATTAGAACTCGATGCGAATTCAGGAATGACGCTCTTTATTTGCTCACGCGTTTTCTCTGACAGGTCCACAATATTTATCCCCTGCCTCTCACATTCATCCGCCGCAACTATCGAAGCGCCGCCTCCGTTAGATAAGATCGCCACATTATTTCCCAAAGGTAAAGGCTGGCACGAAAAAGCAAGCGCTGCGTCGAAAAGATCATCAATGTTATCCACGCGCAGTATTCCAGCCTGCCGGAACGCAGCCGAGTAAACCTCATCAGAACCAGCGATGGAACCGGTATGTGAAAAAACCGCTTTTGCGCTTCTCTTAGACCGTCCTGTCTTGATAGCCACGATTGGTTTTCTCACTATTCGGACAGCGTCAATGAACTCCCTCCCTCTTTTTATTCCCTCCACATACATGGCAATGACTCCTGTCGATGGGTCGCTATCGAGGTATTTTATAAGATCAACATCATCAATGTCAGCCTTGTTGCCAGTACTTATAACCTTGCAAAGCCCGATTCCTGTATCTATCGTCCACTCAGCAAGAGCAAGACCAAGCGAGCCGCTTTGCGTAATGAACGATATCGAACCCTGACGCGGAAGCCTGCCTATTATGCTTGCATTAAGACCAGCAGGTTCGTTCACGATGCCAAGAGTATTTGGTCCTATCATGCGCATCCCGTATCTCCTGACGATCGAAACCAGTTCTCTTTCCAGTTCATTATTTCCGGTCTCACTGAACCCGGCGCTCACCACAATAAGCCCCTTAACGCCTTTTTTCCCGCATTCTTCCGCAACTGAAATAACATATTTAGCGGGAACGATTATCAAAGCCATCTCCACTTCGCCTGGAATGTCCAGGACAGATGAATATGAAACCAGCCCCTGAATACTTGTTTCAGCGGGATTGACAGGATAGACCTTTCCTTTAAAATCGCTCAGGATGTTCTTCAGTATACGCCCGCCCCATTTAATTTCATTATTGGACGCCCCTATTACTGCTATTGATGCAGGATAGAATATTGATTCTAACATCTACATCAATTCCCATGATAATAAATCAAGATTGTGGTGATTCAGTCCAGATATTCTATATTGGCGCAATTATTTATAAAAACCATGTATCAGGATGTTGGTAAATTATATAACATGATGAGCCGTATATGAGCCAGAAATGATAAAAAATTGTGCCATTCATGGAATTTTTAGAGGAACCGAATGCAAATGCGGTGAACCGGGAATCCTGATTCTGGACGATGAGCAGACAGAAAGGCTCGGTCGCTTTGTCTCCGGGGCGCTGCGCCATTTTCCGGACGACCTCGGACTTGCGATGAACCAGCACGGCTGGGTGGACGTGGATGTCCTGTGCGACGCCATGAGAACGCGATACAAATGGTCTAACAAAGACAAGCTTTTCTCGATGATAGAATCCGATGAAAAAGGTAGATACGAGATGCAGGGCAGGAAGATCCGCGCCAGGTACGGTCATTCAGTGGATGTCGACCTTGATTATCCAGAGACCGAACTTCCTGACCTCTATTATGGGGCAAGCCGCGAGGAAGTTGACATATTACTTGAAAAAGGCATAAGACCCATAAAACAGAGATACGTACACCTGAGCACATCTGTGGAGAAAGCTCTTGAGGTCGCCAGGATCCATACCGATGACCCCGTATTGATCCGGATAAATGCGACAGAAGCGCAGATGGACGGATTGAAGCTGCTTACCGCGAACGATAACATAGTGCTTTCAGATGAGATACCCCCGCAATACCTGAGTTTAGTGCAGGATCAGCATCAATAAAATATAAATTGAAAGGCATCATATCAGGTATGATGCTAAATCATATCATCTCAATGAAAGATTTTTCACGCGATGATATCGATATCATTCTTAACAGGGCAAAGGAATTCGAACCTGTGGCGCGCGGCAAGCGCTCCAACCTGCTTTCAGGAAAAATACTCGCCACGCTTTTCTATGAACCAAGTACTCGCACGCGCCTGTCCTTTGAGACTGCCATGAAGCGCCTGGGGGGGGAAGTGATCGATCTGGGTCCGTTAGAATCAAGTTCTATAATCAAAGGAGAGAACCTTGCGGACACCATCAGGGTAATAGGTAACTATGCAGATGCCATCGTGCTGCGGCACCCGCGGGAAGGCGCGGCGAGGATGGCAAGTGAGTTTTCGAAGGTCCCTATAATCAATGCCGGGGACGGCGCAGGACATCATCCAACGCAGACCATACTTGACCTTTATACAATAATGCGCGAGAGCAGCCTTTCAGGACTCAGGATAGCGCTTGTGGGAGATCTCAAGTATGGCAGGACCGTTCATTCGCTGGCGTATGCCCTGTCTTTGTATCACGCTGATATGACGCTTGTCTCACCTGCCCAGCTCAAGATGCCGGAAGTTATCAGGAAAGACCTGAAAAAACAGGGCGCTGTTGTCAGAGAGACCACACATATAGAGGAAGTTATAGGGGATGTGGATGTGTTATACGTCACGCGGATCCAAAAAGAGCGCTTCCCCGACCCTGCTGAATACCAGAAAGTTGCAGGCGTGTACAGGGTGACAGAAGAACTCCTGAAAAAAGCCTGTGAAAATCTCATTATTATGCATCCTCTGCCGAGAGTAGATGAGATCGATCCTGCTGTGGATAAGACTAAATTCGCCCGTTATTTCGAGCAGTCTTTCTATGGCGTCCCTGTCAGGATGGCGCTGCTTGCGATGGCGATGGAGGCAGTATGATAGAAAAAGAAATGCGCGTTCGCAGGATAGAACACGGGACTGTGATAGACCATATCACTGCAGGACAGGCTCTCAATGTGCTTCGCATTCTTGGAGTGTCAGGCACCTCCAGCGCCGTTGTGAGCGTAGCGATGAACGTGCCTTCCGGGGCAATAGGTTCAAAAGATATCGTCAAAGTAGAGGACAGGGAACTTGAAGAGGAAGAGGTTGACAGGATATCGCTGATAGCGCCGAACGCAACCATCAATATCATTCGCGATTTTGAAGTGATCGAAAAATACATTGTCGACCTTCCGGAGAGGCTTGATGGAGTGGTAAAGTGCGCCAACCCGAATTGTATTTCGAACACTAACGAGCCGGTTATATCAAAGTTCCTGGTAAATAAGAAACCCGTGGAACTGCGCTGCATCTACTGCGACCATGTAATATCTGAGGGGATAGCGGAACATCTTATATAATTGTAAATTATATGAATAATGTGTCTGTATTAATAAAGGATACATGGAGAGATCATGAGAGAATTTGGAGTGGCAGATGTTCATACGCATACCATGTATTCCGGATTCTCTAAATATTCTTTCCTTTCCTTCCCTGACAGCGTTACCACGCCCAAAAAATCAGTCCGGGTCGCTGAAAAAATCGGACTTGATCTTCTGTGCATAACAGACCACAATACGATAAAAGGTGCTTTAGAAGCGAAGAAGTTTAACCGCGACCTTGTTGTGATCGGTGAAGAGATCCTTTCAAAAAGTGGGGAAATAATTGGACTTTTCCTTCAGGAAGAGATCAAACCCGGTTTGAGCGCAGAAGAAACCATAGAACTCATACATGAACAGGACGGGATAGCATTTGCCCCGCATCCGTTTAGCGTGTATTGCTCATGTTTGGGTAAAAAGCTTCATGGACTGAAATTGGATGGTATCGAAGTATTCAATTCATTGCACAGGGACGGGTATTCTAATGCTATTGCGCTTGAAAGCTGCAACGGACATGCCAGGCTCGGCGGAAGCGATGCGCATTCAAGCAGCATGATAGGCAATGGCTACACGACATTTTCCGGCAGTTCGCAGGAAGAGTTTCGAAGAGCCATAAAGAACGGGCAGACGTCGTACGGCGGAAAGCCCGCGCCTCTGAAGGATATAGTAAATTACGGCATCCGTGTGGCGTATGAATCGTCAAAGATGCTCCTGGATTTCAATAACATTCAATGCCCCATGCATGATCGAATATCTGAATTAAAAAAATCCCATAAAATGATGTACCTGATGGGTTCATTAGCATACGCCTTTTCACCGATGCCAGTTGTCTGCACACTTATCGGGAACCGGATACTCAAAGTCAGGGGGCACAGGAATATGATCGAACAGAAAAAACCTCGATTACGGTTATAAATAATCTTTGCAAACATTAATTTATTTAAGAGTATTATTACCGCGTATGGATGAGAACACAATAAACAGGACAAAGGCTGCCCTTAATGCCCTTATTGATATTGAGCAGCTGTGGATAGAGAACACCCCCGATTATAAACTCTCGACGCAGGAACTTGTCGTTCTCAAGAAGAGGCTTGAGAGGGTCATGGAGAATGTCTCGAAGATATATGAAGAGAATAAAGAGAAAATGCAGGCGGCTGAGGATGAGATAAAGAAGATGCATGAAGGAAAGAGAAAGAAATAATGGAGGAAAGAAGTATGGAAAATGTTTATTACTATGAAGATAAGGTCAGCAAAGACGTCAAAAAGATACTTGAAAGCGAAGAGGATGATTTCTTCAAGCGCATAGGTTTCACGGTCAGGGAGTGCAACATCCTCGGGTCTGACCGCAAGGGATATTTCCTATACCTTAAAGCCAATTCAGAAGAACTCGACCGCGCCGAGAAAAAACTGGATGGGATGGGGCTTCAAAAACTTACAGGCGAGGAAAAGAAAATAGTGACAGCCGCTTTCATCGCAGAAGAGGAGAACGCGGCAAGCGGCATGGGAATGATATTTGGTTAGATAATTAAAAGTCCCCTGTATTTTTTATTTTAAATACAGCCACATTTGCCATCAAAATTGTCTCTTCAGGTCTCTCATCTGCGAGAGTCATGGGTTTTTGAATGAACACATCCGGTTGTGCGTCAAATGCAGCAGAGAACTCTTCGACTGTGAATAACTCTTCCTGCGGATGTGAATGTCCCAATAGCGATTCGGTAAACTTGCGCTGCCTTGCTATCTCTTTTTTAGATGCTCCCTTTCGATAGTTAGGAAATCCAATAACGAGACATCCATTTTTCTTTAGATTCTTGCGGATAAACTCATTCAGGTCATGAAAAAACTCGTTTTTGTTTTCCATAGGCGTCCTGCCGTTGCATAATGCGATCTCATGTTCTGAGCTGACCATTAAGAAGCAGTTGGCGCTGGGAATGCGAGCATTCAGCGCTTCTTTAAGGGACATCTTTATAGGCATGTATTTTACAAACGACAGTTGAGGAACATCATTGATCGTAGTAGAAGGTTCTATATTTATCACGGTGGTTTCTATCCCAAGCTCATCAATAATCCTGGCTCCCATGCCTGGACCGCCTCCAATATCGATCACTTCATCACCTTTTCTGATTTGTCTGGACAGGGCATCTCTGACTAATTCATGCATTACACTGATCCTTCTGGCAAAGGTATTTGCATAGTCTATTCCATCGAATTTTTTAAAGCTATCCATACTATTCTCCAAATCATACGTTTATATTCAAAAACATAATTCTCAACCCGTATTAAGTAATATTCTATTAACTGCCCAGTAGCCGCGCTATCTTATCCAGGTCATCCTTTTTCAGCCTGATAAAGCGTATTCCATTTTCTGTCGTAAAAAGTCAGGTTCTCTGATATTCATTCTTTTCCGAAAAGCCTCGGCATGATCTTCCTTTTAACTCCCATCCCGATAAAGATTACCACGATCAAGTAAACTGCTATGGGCAGGATATATCCGGTAAAGACGATCAGCCCGCTTATACTTTCGGAGAACCCCCTCACACTTTGCTTCAGGGCATCAGTTATTCCCCAGCCTTCAAAGAAAGGAGCAGGTTCGTTGACGTTCACGGTGATCGTTGACATCTCTATGCTCTTGTCAAAATAATTCAGCTTTGCAGTCAGGCTCTCTATCTCGCCCCGCACACGATTAAGCTCGCGCTCAATTTCAAGCACATCCTTGACCGTATTTGCCATCTTCAGGATCTCCTGAAGTCTTTCCTCCTGCTTTTTAAGGTTGCCCAGGCGCGCATTTATATCTATATACTCTTCGGTAACGTCCTGTCCCTGGAGATCTTTTGATTTAACTATGCCCAACGCCTCTATCTGCTCGACAGCAGCATAGAAATTCTTTTGAGGCACCCTCATGGTCACCTGACCGTTCTTGCGTTCCTCATAACCAGACACCGATGAACCCGAAATAAAACCTCCCTGTTGCACCGTGATATTCGTTATTTTATTGACAACGGAAGGGACATTGTCCACCTCAAGCTGGAGGTGCGCTGTCGAAATGATTTTCCTTTCCAGTGAGACGGCTTTTCCATTCAGGTTGCCTTTTCCCGTATCGAGTGAATTGTCTGATAATTCAAACCCGCTCTTTTGAAATCCTGCAAATGACCGGTCATAAGATTCTTCAGATGTGCCTCCCAATCTAAAATTAAATACTGTACTCACTATCAACACAGTTGCTGTAAGCAACAGTACCGCAGCAATTACCACTAATTTCTTGTTCATGTATTCTTATATTTACCTTGAAAATATATAATGCTTACTTTAACTTCGAACGAATTTGAAGTAACCGCAATATTTTTTAAGTCAACGGTGCATTAAAGACCAGAGGAGGCAAAAAATGTCAAATAAACTTATATTATTAATAATGCTGATAATTGCATCCCTGTTTATCTCCGGATGCATTTTTGATGATACCAGTAAAACAAACACGACGATTGCACCGGATTTCATACCAAAAACTAATCTACCAACGGGTTTTACTTTTATGGGAATCCATGAGACAACGATAGATATCGCAAACTCTACTGTAACGGGGTTCGAAGGTGTTTACAGGTATGGTGGAGATGATATCTATGTCATGGCGATCAAAAACGATAACCCTGAAGCTCTTTTTTCTCAATATAAAGTAGACTTGAGACAAAAGTTCAGGGAAGATTACAATCCTTTTGAAGAGATTTCCATAAACGGACATGCTGCCACAAAGTTCTCAGATGTCACGATACTGAACGGAAAGGAGACAAGGCGTTATTCCATTATATGGACCAGGGGCGAATACATGATACAGGTGGGCTCGTCATCCGATCCCTTGATCCCGGTCTCTCTTGCAACAGCAACAGGTTATTAGAACAAACCCATCATTTTATGAGTCTGCGGGATAACCCGCACATCTTTTAATTTTTCAGCGGCAAAATCCATCAGTTCGAAAAGCTGCTGTATTTTTACATTTATTTTTGAGGTCACAGGCTGGAGAATTAACGGAATACCTGGGTCGATTGATGCAATGCCGTTTATCGCTTCAGATAATGATCCTCTTGTGGTTTCTGGAAGTACCACTATTTTGACAAACGTCTCTGCTGATTCATTGAATATGGCGATGGTCTCAAGCTCGTTCTTTAACAATTCATCGTAATGGCGCGTGGAATCATGCTCTGGTAATTTAATGTCGCATGAAGCAATTGCAATAACATCCTTTAATTTTCGCGCTTCCCCGGGAAATCCTGAATTTGTCTCAAGGTATAAAGGATACTCTGTATTGAGTTCCCTGATGAAATCAGCATGGATAAGCGGCTCTCCGCCTGTCAGGCTGATATGTCTTGTCGAAGGCGTCCATAATTTCTGTATAGCCTCAATAAGAAAATCCCTGTCGACAGGATTTTTTACAGAATGGAAGTCACCCTTTCCTGAAGTTCTTTCAATATTGCAGGAACCTGAGATGCTGCGGCTCCGGGGCGTGTCGCAGTAAGCGCAATGGAGCTGACACTGCTGGAACCTGACGAACACCTGGCGCGTTCCTGCATGAGTG
Source organism: Methanobacteriota archaeon (assembly GCA_043729865.1). Lineage (GTDB taxonomy): Archaea > Halobacteriota > Methanosarcinia > Methanosarcinales > Methanoperedenaceae > Methanoperedens. The sequence continues at coordinate 1,445 of JAYTKX010000115.1, read as the reverse complement.
CCTTCTCCCTGTATTGAATTAAATACTTCTTCTATCTGCGCTTGCATCTGGAAATGTTATCTCACAAAATCTATTCCATATCTTGCAGTGGCTATATTTCCGGCAGTCTCCTTTCCGAGTATCTGCGGAGATTTGACACCCGTAACCACGATCATCGTCCGTATCACGTGCTCAAGGTCAGGGTCCACCATGGCTCCCCATATCAACCTTGCCTTGGGGTCTATGCGAGTATAAAGTTCATTGACCACGCTTTCGGCTTCTGCGAGCGTCATATCAGGTCCTCCAACCACATTGACAAGAGCAGAAGTTGCTCCCGAAACATCTACGTCCAGCAGCGGGCTTCTAAGAGCTTTCTGCACAGACTCTAAGGCTTTGTTCTCGCCCTCTGCTTCTCCCAGACCTATCATGGCGACACCGCTCTTTTGCAATATAACTCTCACGTCCGCGAAATCAAGATTGACAAGACCTGGTCTTGTAATGAGTTCGGTGATGCCTTTGACCGCGCGCATCAGCACCTCATCGCACACTTTAAATGCTGCCTGTAAGGGCAGGTGCGGAACGACTTCGAGTAATTTGTCATTGGGTACAACTATGACGGTATCTACGACATCGCGCAGCCGCTCAAGTCCAGCCTCCGCGTTCTCCATGCGTACTGCGCCTTCTACAGTAAAGGGCAGAGTGACCACGGCGATCGTCAGGGCGCCGGCTTCGCGCGCAACTTCTGCCACAACAGGCGCAGCGCCTGTGCCTGTCCCGCCGCCAAGACCGCATGTTATAAAAACCATATCCGCCTTTCCCACTGCTTTCTCTATCATGGCTTTGGATTCCTGCGCCGCATCCTGTCCTATCTGCGGCAAGCTGCCAGCTCCAAGTCCCCTTGTCCTGCTCCTTCCGATAAGGATCTTATTCCTGACCTTGATATTCAGCAGATGCTGCGCATCTGTGTTGATGGCAAAAAGATCTGCTCCAAGTATTCCTTCCTCCATCATCCTCTGAATGGTATTTGAACCCGAACCTCCGCATCCTATCACAACTATATTGGTTTTTAGTTCCTGTAATATCTGCAGAAGTTCCTCGTCAGTTTCTCCCACTGCGGGCGTTCTGGATTCTCCGGCTCGTGCTATCGCCTCGGTTATAATTGATTCCATATTTTACTCCTCGATCGCCTTATCATAATTCAACTTGATGTCTCTAATATTTATTTTATATACCATCTCTGGATTTATAGTTTTTCCATTGAGTACAACTGACTCTCCTTTCGCCAGTCTTCCATAGATAGGACCCTCTGTTATCCCCAGAGATCTTGCACGCTCCGGACTGAACTTTTTTTCTATTATCTGCAGCACTCCTTTATTGATCTCAACTTCATATTTTTTTCTAATGATATCTATACATTCACCTGTCAATTCCTCAGCAGCAAGTCTCGCGCAGTTGCTGTCAATTCC
>JAYTKX010000114.1:0-6294 GCA_043729865.1 Methanobacteriota archaeon | reverse complement strand
TTCTGACTGTTATGAATGTCTATTCAAGTCAGGCACTTGATCCCCATGTTAATAGATATCGGTTCAGGGATGAATGGTGGGCTTAACCGATGACCAATGTAGAAGAATCAAATAGAAGTTCCTTCCAGTATATTCTTTACAATCTCCGCTGCTATTGGTGCCACCTCTGCTTTGATAGTTCCAAATTCTTTTTCGCCGAGCTCTTCTTTGAGGTTTTTTAGGTTAGATTCGGTTGTTTTAAGTTGTGGATATCCCATTATTGTATTTATTTCGTTGGCCAGCATGGAGCATGCCAGAGATTCTTTGTATTTTTTCTCATGTCGAAAAACAATGCCCAAATTGTTGAGCCATACACCCTCATTTCGTCTATCTCCCATTTCTTGCGCAATCTCCAAGGCTTTTTTATAGTACCCAATAGCTTTACTTCCATCACCTAAATCACTATACGAATTAGCAATGGTACCAAGCCATATTCCTTCTCTTCGTCTATCTCCTATTTCCTGGGCAATCTTCAAGGCTTTTTCATAATACTCAGTAGCCTTTCTTACTTCACCCAGAACACGATAAGCAATTCCAAAGTTCCCTAGTACTGAAGATTCGCCTCGTTTATCATTATTATCTTGTATAATCTTCAAGGCTTTTTCATAGTACTCAATAGCTTTTTGTATATCATCCAAATCACGATAAGCATTGCCAAGGTTTACCAGTACTCTACCTTCTCCGTTTCTGTCTCCTAGTTCCTGCGCAATCTTCAAAGCGGTTTCAAGGTACTCGATCGCTTTTTTTGTGTCTCCCAGAGAACGGTAGGCAATGCCTAGGTTTATAAAGGCAATGCCTTCGCCACCTCTGTCACCAGTTTTACTTGCTATTTTCAGAGATTTTTTGGTGTACTCGATCATTTTTGTATAATATCCAATTTGTCCATATAAGACGCCTAGGGAACTTAGTAAATATTCACTTATTTCAGCCTCATTGGAAAGTTCATATAGCAGTTTTTCTTTTAATTCTATACTGCGCTTGATTTCATCCATTGATTTATACTCGGTTTCTAAGGCAAATTCAACAAGAGCTGGTCTGCGCTCTCCCATTGCGGGTAATTCCATGAATTCTACCACACGGTTTCTGAAAGCAAAGAAGTCCGGTGCCTCAGCACTGATGAGCGCAAGTTCTTCCTCTTTTACCCAGAATACAACCTTGGCATGATGCTCAACAAGTTCTTCTCTCTTAAAATTTAAAAACTGTAGAACTTCAGGAAATCCTTTCTCCATATCATGCACAAGAAAAACAGTATTATCAGAATTCATCGATGAGATAATAGAAGGAATATCTTTATTTCTTCCTGCGTCAACATTTACAATTTTAAGTCCATGCTCCTTCAAAGATTTTTCAATGGATTTCTCAACATCAGCCCTTAAAAATTCACTAATATACAAAGCAAAAAGAATAGAAGGTTTGTTATATTTGAAGGCACGGATTATGTAATTACCAAGCCTTGAAACTCTCGCCTCAAAAGTATCCTTTGCTTCGCTCATGACTTTAAAAGTTCTTCAAGTGTAGGATGAATATCGCACCAGGTTTCGTCGTTCATATATTCCAAAACGCTTAGATTATGCAATAAATGCCCTATCCTTTCGATCCCGCATATTTCATTATTCTTACATATTTCTTTAAGAGTTTTATAATCTTCAGATTTCAATATGCGCTTAAAATCGCTTCTAATCTCCCGCTCGGCTCTTTCCACATCTTCTTTTATGATACTATCTCTGTCATTCTCTATTGCGCTATCGGCTGCAATTTGCATTATCCGTGCAGTTTCCCTGAACACACCAGCGCCCATTTTAATGGCAAATTCAAGAGCATCGGGCTCGATCAAATCATCTCTCATTCTCTTAAAAACAAAGGATTTCATTAACTCATAGCCCTTATCATATAGATGGTCTCTATCTTTTTTATGATGCAGTTTTATATTAGGAAGAAAATACCTGTTTTCCCTTATTGCAGTAAACTCCTGAGCGAAAAACATAGAAATCGGAACGGTGTAAACAATAGCACAGGCTGGCTGTGTAATAGCAGTGTAGTTATCATAAAATATTTTCTTTGCCTGGTCTAAATTGGGTTTGTCCAGATCATCGATTAAAACAAGCACTTTCTTCCGCTCTTTGCCTTCAATATCAGCAGCGATCATATTGATTTTATCGATCAGTTCAGAGAGTCTTGGCTCAATTTTTTTTCTGATGGTCTTTCTTGTTGAATCCTCTGCCCTTATTTTTGCCAGAATGGAAAGGAAAAAAGATTTGAGTCCTACATCCATAGAGGTTTCAAAAGATGCAATTTCTTCTCTGACTTGCTCAATTATGTCCTCCTTCCAGCTCTCAAGCGCTTCTTTAAGCTCTGGTCTTAACTCTTTGCCTGCATCGGTATATTGAAGGTATAATTGAGCGCCTATAGAAAACAGTACATCAACATAATCGAGATTATTAACATCGCAAACATCTTTAACAGAATATTTCACGACAAAGAATTTCTGTTTTATCTCTTCATCCGCAGTAAGCCGGTTAAGTTCTGTTGATTTTCCGCATCCTCTATGCCCTGAAAAAAAATACTTCGGCGGCTGCCTGTGCTCACGCAGAAGGGCTCTGATAAGTTTATTCAAAGGCTTGCCTTCTCTTTCTACATGAAACGGACAATCGGCTGGTAAAGGGAAAAATGGATCAAAATTACTCCATGCAAGGTCAAGATCACTGGCAACAACGAATTCTTCTGGCATTTTACTCTCCTGATTATTATGAACTATTTAAGAACAACTTATGATTTAAACCTTTACACCCATATTTTTCAACAGATATATTCTGTTTTCCACATGAAATAATCGTTATACGCCAGATAATAGGTGAAGTATGACAAAGATCCTCATTGTGGATGATGATGAATATCGCATCAGGCATAAAGATGGGAGTGGTCGATATGTGGCAGATCGTGGAATGCCTGTTTATGGACAAGAAGGAAAGCTTCTGCATTTCGATGGTATGGAGGCTTTTTTATGACACCACCATCAAGAACAACCATGCAGGTATCAGCCTGATCTCTTTTCCTTTAATCTCATACCTGTCCAGCAGATCACGAGTAACAAGTATGCCTTTATCGATATTTGACCCCTCCATAAATGAGACAAGGGTTTTGAAGTCAGATTTTGAAATACTGGACTGGTATTTGACTTCAATTGGAAGCAATGTATCTCTTGAATGCAATATTATGTCCACCTCTCCTTTTTCCCTGAAATACGATGTTTTCATGCCTCTTGCTTCTGCAAACACATAGACATGTTTCTGTATCACGGATTCAACTAGTAATCCGATATTCTCACCGGAGATCGTTATCGATCTAAGCACTGCATTGCGAAGACCGCAATCCATCAGGAAATACTTGCGGTTTGAACGAAGGCTTTTTTCCTGCGTTTTTGAATACAAGAAAGTCTCGCTCGTGTTTGCGGCAATATTTACGAAAAGCTCTTCGAGTTTGGATGGTATCCTCACATTATAAAGCTCTGCAAGGTCGCGGTAGAGCACTTTACGAAGAACGTCAGAAACAAGTTTTTCCTGCCATAGAAGGATATTTTCATTGAATATTGCTTCCGGGAACCCTCCATACAGTAAATATTTATTAAGGAGGATAATGCACTCTTCATCGAATTTTAAAAGCGAAAGCGTTGGCTCGGTCATGAGTGCGTCAAATGTGAATTTCTGATAATATTCTGCTATATCCTTTTTTCCTGACAGGGCTGTAAAATCCCTGAAGGAAAGGGGGAGCAGCTGTATTTCAAATATCCTCCCGACAAGTGACTCTTTTGATCGGCAAAAGCGCGGGATCATCTGCGGAAAAGAAAAGTATCCGTTCAGGTTTGACATTTTCTAAAATTTTATTGATCACCTGATAGAGAATTGTTGTTTTACCTGTTCTTCTTGGGCCTATTATGCCAAGTATCCTCTCATCATCGATCTGATCAAAAGGTATATTTGATTTGTTAGCTTATATAGTCACTGGTTATACCTTATAAAAACAATGTGATTTCGTAAGACATGGATTAATGTTTATAAACCCCGGAGTATGTATAACCTCGGAGTATGTGTATAAGGTGAAATAATGAGCCATTCTTTAATCAGGCAAAAAACATATTCTACAGCCCTCTTTGTCCTGAATTCCACGCTTGCGGACAGGAAATATCCCGATATTCTTCTCGGCGTTCTTTTTAAGAAAGAAGACTTTTCATCATCAGAAAAAGCAGAGATCAATGAACTCGTCTACGGCATCCTGCGCCACAGGGCAAGGCTGGATTACATTATAGAACACGCTTCAAGCGCCGTGATATCAGGGCTTGATCTTAACATCCTTGACATTCTAAGGATTTGCGCATTCCAGGCTGTATTTACGGACGCATCTCCCGCCAGAATAATGAATAATGCCGTGGCGCTGTCGGCGCGTGAGGAAAAGTTCTCAGGTTTTGTGAAGAGGACTGTTGAGGCGATCATAAGAAATAAAGGTGCGGTGGTCTTTCCTGATAAAGATAAGGCCCAGATCGAATATATCTCGGCATACCATTCGCATCCGGTCTGGATAGTGGAAAAATGGCGCAATGAATTCGGGAATATTAACGATGTCGAAAGTCTCTGCCGCGCCAATAACACAGTCCCGCCTCTTTTGATACGCGCCAATCCCCTGAAAACATCCCGCGAGTCGCTTCAAAGAGTGATGCATGATGAGGGTTATACTTCATCACATGCGGTTTTCTCACCATTTGGTCTTGTCGTTGATAAAAAAGAAGGTATATTCAGGACAGAGGCTTTCAGGAAAGGGCTCTTCGAGGTGCAGGACGAGGGAAGCCAGCTTATTACCCTGCTCACCGGCGCACAGGAGGGAGAGACCGTCATCGACACATGCGCAGGGAACGGGGGAAAAACCCTCTTCATCGCAGGACTGATGAAAAACAAAGGGACTTTGATAGCCTCAGAGACAAACACAGTGAAACTCGGTAATCTGAGGAGACGCGCAGAGAGGGCGGGTGCTACGAATATCAAGACCATGGACATCGAGGGGTTGCATGAATACAGCGGGAAGGCGGATTGCGTTTTCATTGACGCCCCGTGTTCAGGGATGGGGGTGTTCAGGAGGAACCCGGATGCGAAATGGCGGCTGGGTGCAAAGGATATTTTGGAGCTTTCGTCAAAGCAGAAAGAGATCATCAGGGATTACAGCGAACTTGTGAAACCGGGAGGAAGGCTGGTTTATGCCACATGCACGATAAGCAGGGAAGAAAATGAGGCTGTCGTATGCGTTTTTCTTGAAGTGATGAAGGATTTTTGTGTTGTCCCCCCATCCGTGATAAACCCTGAATTGTTTTGCAGATTCACCACAGAAAAGGGATTTTTCAGGTCGCTGCCGCATGTTCATAATATGGACGGGTTTTTCGGGGCTGTGATGAGGCGCGATTGGGAGAAAAAAATATAGAGAAAAACACCGAACTTATACGAACTGAAACGAACTCCGATATTGTGAGTTCGTATCGAGTTAGTACGAGTTCGTTGTTAATTTTATTTCATACCAGACACTGAGGCGTCGAGAATTTTGTATTGTGTTTTTGAAATAATTGTTTTCAAGATGAGCCTTTTATTACGTTACTCTCAATTCCTCAAGCAATTTCCTTATGCTTGTAACAGGTTTTCCATCCCCATCCGCGATAACCTGTTTCGCAGGAGGATTTTTCAGGTAATCCGCTATCCTCTGCGATATCCTTTCCTGGAAAGTTGACACAAGCTCATTCTGGTAGAACACCCCCATAGGGATACGGTCTCCCCACTCGTAAGACTTTGTAAATGCAGCGGCTGTTTTTGAAAGCGCTTCCTCGGGTTTTCTCACCACCCCGTCGTATCCTGTCTCCTCAAGTTTGTAAAGCCTGGGGACGGGTTTTCCCGTGGCAGGGTCGGGTCTGTCCTCGCCGCCGTACCATTCTCTTGTATTGATGTCGTTGTAAGTCGGGCAGCACTGCTGTACTATCACAAGAGCCATACCTCTGTGGTTGACAGCTTTTTTTATTATCTCTTTCAGGTGTGAAACGTCGTAGCAGTAGCTTCTGGCTATGAAGGTATAGCCTGTTGCCAGCGCCAGAGCGATCGGGTTGATCCCTTCATTGATATTTGGCTTCGTGAGTGTTTTTGTCTTAACGCCAAGTCGCAGCGTTGGCGATGCCTGCCCCTTAGTAAGACCATAAACACCGTTGTCATGTATGATGCAGGTCATGTC
>JAYTKX010000113.1:0-18979 GCA_043729865.1 Methanobacteriota archaeon | reverse complement strand
ATAAATGAGCATAACACCCGCCTTGAAGCAATCCTTGAAAAGTTAGTCGATAAAGCCTGAGATTACTGCTCATTAAAATATAGAAGTATATTATTTAATCATTTTTAAATATCTCAGCATTTTCATAAACGAATCGAATAAAAATTAATAAGTCTCCGATACTCTCAGAACGATCCTATTAGTGAATATTAGGATATGGTTTTATAATCCTTTCCGAATCAGGAAATGGTAATGCTCGCCTTCCTTCCACAGCTTCAGGAACTGGTGCCCCGCCCTCTTTGCCCATCTTGGAATATCCTGCACAGCCGCAGGGTCGTCCGTGACCATCTCAAGGACATGCCCGGTCTCTATATTTTCCATTTCCTGCGTGGTGTTGAAAATGGGTATTGGGCAGAAGAGCCCGATGCAGTCAAGGATCCTGTCGGGTTTTACATCCTCTTTATCGTTCATTTTACCACCTTTGTTCCATACTTTTCATAGGATATCGCGTCCTCGATCTTTTTCCTGAGATTGTCATCATGTGCAGGGGGCATCACCTCAGGATATCCAAGCGGCAAGACTGTAAGGACGAAATGTGTCTTTGGGACATCGAGTATTTCCGCCACCTTATCTCTCTCTATGCTTACCCAGCAAGTCCCTATGCCCATCTCCCAGGCTGCAAGCATCATGTTCTGCACTGCCATAGCTGCTGCGAATTTGGGCTCACCTATGCTTTCCACCCAGGAAAATTTAGGATTTGCGGGGGGCACGATCACTGCGATGGCAAGCGGAGCTTCAGAGAGGTAGCCCGAGTACCGCGCATATTTCGATATTGCCTTTAGTGTCTCTTTGTTTTTGATTATTATAAATTCCCAGGGCTGTATGTTAAAAGGGCTGGGAGCCCATCTTGCAGCCTCAAGTATCCTGCGAATTTTGTCATCAGGGATTATCCCGTTCCCGTCCTTGAACTGCCTGATACTGCACCTTTTCCGGATTGCTTCTGAAACGTCCATTTATTCCCTCATCAAGCTTAATCTGGCTGGGATTTAAACGTTGCGGTAAGCGCGTCAGGTTGACAGATACCTATGATCACGAAGCATCGGCGAGGACGCTCATCGAGATCATATCTCCGTCTGTTTGACATGTCTGTTTTAATTTTATCGCCGGGGTTTCCGGAGAATTTGGACTTTCCTGCAAAGGGGTTTCTATGAAATCGAAAAGTATGGGACTTTTTATGATCTTTAATCTGTTATACTGAATATAAAGCTCTTCTATTTTTTTACGTTCGATTCCATTTCTTAATAATCTGACTCTTTCTTCAGAAGTTTTTAACATTATTCTCGTCTCCATCTGTTTTATACTGAAGAATGATACTCGGATCATCTTCAACATTGCCTCTAGTATCCTCAATTTCCTGATGTACTCCAATTAATATATACAAACCTATAGTTTTCAGAGTTTGTTTCAGTTTTTAAGATTTTGGATACAAAAGGAAAATGGAAACTGAAAAAATTAAAAAAAAATAGTTAATAAGCGGCTCTCTCTTTGAGGGAGGAAAGCCGCTGGATGCGCCTTAGCATGTTGGGATGTGTGCTGAACATTTCCATAAATTTATCTGTCCCGCTGACCTTAATTGGTCTTGTGCGAAGCGCCATAAGTTCGTTCTGGTCGATCGTTCCGCTCCTGTCCATGTCAAGCTGTGAGAGTTCCTTTATCTCATATGCTGCGCGTGATGGGTCACTTGCGAAGAATGCTTTCATACCTTCAACCTGTTTAATTGAATCCTTTGATAACCGCGCGCTGCCGTACACAAGTTTGTACAAGGCGGATGCGAGGTGGTGCGGGGAGCTCCCAAGATTGACCGCGCCCTCATCAGCATAATATTCCCGTATCCTTGATACGTATAGCACAAGAAGATTTGATATGAAATATATCACCATAGCCGCGATCCCGATAATGACCTGGTTCCCTCTGTCCCTTCCGCCTGAGAACATGAAGCTCCATGCGATGTGCCAGCATATCATCGGGATAACACTGATCATCGTAATTACAACCACGTCCCTGTGCTTGAGATGCGATATCTCATGCGCCAGAACTGCCCTGAGTTCTTTTTCACTAAGAAGGTTCATTATGCCTTCCGTGACGCATACACGTCCATCGCTTGCCCATCTGCCGAACGCGAATGCATTGGGGATGTTGATTGCCGCGATGCCGATCCTTGGTTTGGGTATCTTTGCGTCCCTGGCAAGTTCCGTCACCATCTTATGCAGCGCGGGAGCCTGCGCTTCAGTCACATATTTCACATGCATTGACCATTCTACCATTTTCGGTCCTATCATGTACTGTATGAACATCATCACAGAAGCCAGGATGGCGTAAAAGTAAAGAGTCCCGCCCATATTGAACATGCCCGCCACAATTACTAAAAGACCATATATTATGGCGAACAGTAAAGTCATTACCAGATATAATCTTAATTTAAGCCACATGTAATATCACCTTTTCTTTCATCTTTTTCATTCTTAATAGACAACTTAGATAAATACTTTATCAAGCTTATGACGCGCTGATAAGAGAGCCTCACTCCCTGCTATCTCTGCAGCGAAACGGTCCGCGAGTTCTTCAAGCTCCCCTCTCCCGGGTGAAGAGAACGTCATTATTGCCAGCTGCTTCAGGTACGGCATACGTTTGTTATTCCTGATGTGCCAGGCTTCGTGCGCAAGCACTGCTCTTAATTCATCATCGCTTAACAATTCAAGAAGCCCGAGCGACACAAATATTGACTTTCCTGCAGCAAAAGCCTTTGGAACAGCGGAATCATAATAATATACAGTTGCATTTGCCAGTCTGCCAGTGAATTCCTGCATCCAGCCTATCACATTACCGATGGGTTTTGCGTTAAGGCGCTTTATTATGAACCTGTCGTAAAACCTGAGCCCTCCGAAAATAACGGTTGTGGAAACGACCGCATATCCGAAATAAAGGTAGATAGTCAGCATCCCGTCGCATTTCATAAGGTAAAATGTCGAAATGATCGCAAGAAATGCCGCAACTTGCGCAGATACGAACGTCAAAAGCCTGTGTTTTGGCATTCTGATCATGAAACTTGCTGCAAGAAGAGCGATCGATATCACTATGAGCAGCGCCACTACTGACGCAAGCTCAGATACCTTCAGGCAAAGACCAAAACAGTTTATTTCACCGAGGATATTCATTTTTTATCACTGTATTTTGAGAAGTTCTCGATCGCAACACGACCGAAAGTATCCACAAGGCTATCCATGATCCTGGTCGTTATTTCACTTGCGACCTCTTCCTCGGTGTAGACCGGAGCGTACACATAACGTACCCTGCCGTTCACGTTATCTACCCTTCTCGCTGTATAGCCAGCCTTGACCAGGCGGTCAAGAGTACCTGCTATGCTTGTTAGAGGTATTTTTGTCTTTTCGGTCAATTCTGAGGTCATCATCTCTCCTTCGATCCATAAGGTCCTCAGTATAGCCGCTTCTATCGGGCTGAAGAACTTGGTGAGACCGTCGTTTGAAATGTTTATCTGATCCAGTTTAACCATGTGTTTACAATTGACGTAAAGAGTATTAAAGCTTGTGGGTAGATGAAACGAACCTTCCAAAAACTATAATTAATATTCCTGCATGGTCTGAAGTCAATGGATTTAAAGACCATCGCAAAGGAAATCAGGGAATTCGAAGGTGTGACGCGTAAGAAACCCATCGCTGACCTTATCAACATATTCGAGAGCGTGCGTTCCGAGTATGCAGCCTCTGTGGTGGATTTTGGCGACGACGCTGCTGTTATTGATATAGGGGGAGAGGACTACATTTTATTTGCGGCGGACGGCATCTGGGCACGGCTCATCGAAGCGAGCATGTGGTGGGCAGGATACAGCTCCGTGTTGGTCAATGTGAACGATATCGCTGCTATGGGAGGAAAACCGGTCGCGATGGTGAATATACTGTCATCAAGCAAAAAGGAAGCCTGCCAGGAACTCCTGAGGGGTATTAAAGACGGGGTGGCGAAGTTCGGTGTCCCGATGGTGGGAGGACACCTGCATCCCGATACTCCTTATACATCTCTTTCCGTAGCTATTATCGGTACTGTGAAGAGGGGCTGCGAGATAAGGAGCAGTACAGCCAGACCTGGGGATTCCATTATTGCGGCGTTCGATATGGATGGAAGAATGGGACCAAATTCACCGTACAGTTTTGACTCTACGACCATGAAAGAACCTGAGGATGTTCGAGTGAAATACAGGGTGATGCAGACGCTGGGCGAAAAACATCTTGTGACCGCAGGCAAGGATATCAGCAACCCCGGGGTCATCGGGACACTGGGAATGCTCATTGAGACAAGCCATGCAGGGGCGAAAGTTAACCTTGAAAAGATACCCGCACCCCCTGATGTTGATTTTATCCAGTGGTTAAAGGTCCATCCGGCAACTGGTTTCATAGTGACGGCGCTGCCTGAAAACGAGAAAGAGGTTGTCCGCCTTTTTGAAGAAGCAGGATACAGGGCTTCTGTTATTGGCAGTATTGAGGAGACTTCCAGACTGGATATTTGCAGCGGGGATGAGGTCGTTACTGTTTTTGATTTCAAGACCGATGTGGTTACCGGGATCACACAATAGCATATATTTTGCTAAGTCATCATCCTGATCGCGCTGCTGGCTGATAAAAAATAACAGTATATAGAACCGATATCACTTCAGCCTCTCCATCAGAGGGTCCTTCACCCCAACAGCATCAAAAGCCCTCGCCCTGCGCAGGCACGACTCGCATTCCCCGCACGGCTTCTCATCGCCTTCATAGCATGACCATGACCACCCAAGCGGCGCCCCTATCTCAAGACCCCTTTTGACTATGTCGGTCTTACTCATGGATATGAGAGGCGCGTAAACCTCAGGATGCGTCAGGGTTCCTGTGGTCAGCATCCTGTTGAAGCTTTCCACGAATTCAGGCGTGTTGTCGGGAAAAGTGGCAGCTTCTTCGGCATCGAATCCCGTGACTATCATGTCAAACCTGTGATTCTCTGCAAGCGCCGCGCCTATGGAAAGGAAAACCACATTGCGCGCAGGTACCCAGACCTGTTCAGCGGTCTTTTCCGTGACTTCAATATTATCAAGTTCAGAGCTTTTTAGTTTCGGTATTTTTCCTCCGTCGGTAAGTGCGCCCCGAAAATTACCATACCAGGGAAGTCCTATTATTATGTGCTCAACCTTGAATTGCCTGCATATCGCTTTTGCGAACTCGATTTCCATTTTCCTGGCTCTCTGCCCGTAATCAAAGGTCACGCACAGGACTTCGTGGCTTATGTCGTATGCTTCTTTGAATGCTACTGTGGAATCAAGACCTGATGAAAGGAGTACGACAGATTTCATAGTCGCATAATTGATGCGGGGTATATTAAACCTGGCTGATACAGCTTCATTTTTGCATTCAGGTTATGTACGCATAAGCCGCACAACTGAAGTGCGAGGTGGCAAAAAATATCAGAATTATTTCGATCTCATCTTTCAAGCCTTTAAAATCTGAATCAATAGTAACTATGGTAGCATTTTCCTGTATTTTGCCAGCGTACAGATAAATATCGGACTGCTATCCTGCGCCGGTGTTTGCCGGAAAAAGAGACATTTGCCCGCCGCCTCTGGTAGAATGAAGAACTTCGAAGGCGGCGGTGGGTTTTTCGCAAAATGCAATGGCGGTGTCGGCGTCCGTAAGCCGCACAGCCGAAGCGCGAAGCGGCGCGAAAAAATGCCGGAAGAGTTTTGTTATGACTTTTTATCAAGTTCTTCAAATACCGAAATAATATTCATTTTTCGTGATTCAACAATCACGGTATTTTCATGTTTATGCTCTGGAAATGTACTTATATCCCTGTGATGCGGCACATTATCCCATCTGACATATTTATCACTTCTTATATTATGGTATGAATATTTTATTAGCTCGCCATCTTTATATCTTTCTTTGATATGAAGGACTGAAGAGTCAGCTAAATGTACTATTGCTGTGAGTTTTTCATTTTGAGGCAGAACAATGATCTCTACAACAACGATTTTTTTAACTGAAGCATTTGATTTGAGAAAAGCTATCGTATCCTTAACTGATATAAAATATCTCTCCTGTATTTCTTCAGTTCTTCAAGCATTTCGATATAATCGCCCCAGTCTATCCAGTCATCTTCCTCATCTAACGATGCCCCTTCTTTATCAATTTTTTCATTGAATTCTTTGAATTCCATCCCATACTTACGCTCATATGCCATCACTTTTTCCTCTAAATTTGTAGACTTAAAGTCAAGCCATTCGAGGACAACCTTATCTAATGATTCTCTTGCATCAGATAGAGGATAAAATACCCTGATGGCATCCATTACTCCAGCATTCATATCAATATTATACTTATTGTTCAAGATATATAAGTTATCTCAAAAATCCTTCTCATGCGAGAAATATTCAGTCAATGAATAGTTAATCAGTGTGTGGATAATGACCATACCGCTGTCCTGCGCCGTTTTTTGCTGGACAAAGGCGACAACCTGCCAGTTGAGCAGGTTTCATGGAACGATGTTCAGGAATTCATTAAAAAACTCAATGAAAAAGAAGGTACGAACAAGTACCATCTTCCATCAGAAGCAGAATGGGAATATGCAGCGCGGGCAGAGACAGCAACGAGATATTCTTTTGGCGATGATGAATCAAAACTTGATGATTATGCTTGGTACGAATCAAACTCAGGGAGCAAAACCCACGAGGTCGGTCAGAAAAAGCCCAATCCATGGGGGCTTTATGACATGCATGGCAATGTCTGGGAATGGGTGCAGGATAATTGGCATGACAGTTATAAAGACGCTCCAACTGATGGAAGTTCCTGGGAAAATGGAAGTGGTTACTTCAGGGTTATTCGGGGTGGTAGCTGGCGCAACAGCGCAGTGGGCTGCCGCTCAGCGAATCGCACCGACCGCGACCAGTGCGCTCGTAATTACTTTCTCGGTTTTCGCCTTGTTAGGGATTTGTAACCACTTTCCACCTTACTCCTTTACCACTTACAACCCGTCTTTATCACAATGTTTACATATCCGCGAAGCCTAAAGGTTTTGTGTGCGGCAGCCTCACACCCGAAGCGCGAAGCGGCGCAATAAAATATAAAGAGATGCTTCGATGGAAAAGCAATTTCTTTGAACACAAATCATTTAACCAAAGATTCACATATACATCAATAATTCCTGTAAAGAGACATATTATGACACTTGATGAGGCTAAGATAAAAAAAATCGCTGATATAATCGTAGAAAAGACTCATCCAAAAAAAATATACCTCTTCGGTTCCCATGCAAAAGGAACAGCCAGACCGGAAAGTGACCTTGACCTGCTGATAATTGCAGATATGCCGGGTCCCAAGAATAAGCGCAGCCTTGCTGTCCGGCGCCTGTTCCCGAACAGAGATTTCTCACTCGATGTTTTTGTTTATCATGAAGATGAATATAATGAAGAAGTTGGCATAGCCAATACGCTTGCCACCACAGTAGCGAAGGAAGGCAAGATCATTTATGCCGGATAAGGCGAAGTGGGTGAATGAATGGAAACAAAAGGCTGAAAATGATCTTAGAACAGCAGAAATCGTTTTGTTAAGCCCGAATCCTCCTACTGATACTATATGTTTTCATGCCCAACAGTGTGCAGAAAAATATCTGAAGAGTTATCTTACATCAAAAGATATTACTATTGAAAAAACACATGACCTCACAAGAGTCAACAATATCTGTATTGGCATAGACCCTGATTTTGAGGAACTATCAGATAAAGCTGAACTTCTATCAGGATATGCCATTGAGATCAGGTACCCGGGTGATTTTATTGAGTGCTCGATAGGGGAAGCAGAAGAAGCAGTTGAAATGGCTAAAGCGTTCAGGGATTTTGTGCTGCGAAAGTTAAGTGATTGATTGAAATCCATCATATCCCCTGGACATAAATTATTTTATACTATTAAATATATTATATATCCAAGGAGACTGAATGCCAGACATCGAAATAAAGCGCGGATACGAAGTACTACCGGACAACAACGTCAGGTTCGGGATACGTGTAATTAATAACAGCGATGTCATTATCTCGGATGTAGAGGTATTGCTGGACTACAGCGAGTCGCTCTTTCAGCTTGAAGGCAGCAAGGTACAGAAGCTTGGCACGATCCCGCCTTCAGTTCCCAGAACCGCAAAATTCATCCTCAAGCCCCTGGGCTGCATCCACAAAGAAAATATCAGCGCCACCATCATCTTCAAAGACCACCAGTGGAAAAAACACACGCTTGAGATGCGCCCCAGGGAAGTTCATTGCGTCTGTCCCTTCCTCAAGGAGAAATCCATCAAAAGAGCTGATTTCCTTGCCATGTTGCAATCAGGCTTTATGGAGGAGCGCGGATTAAATTTTGAGGGGATCCCGGTTGATAAGCTGGTGGATTTCCTCGCTCACACCTGCAAGAACAGGCTTTATAAAGTGGATGAGTTCACTATTGAGAACGGGAAGATATTGTATCTCGCAGGCGATGCAGTTGGAGAGAAAGCATATTATCTCTTAACAGCGGTCGTAAAGGAATACGAAGGACTGACGCAGGTTTTGCTTCGTGAGCATGCGCGTATTAAGCATGAGCAAAAATCCTCAGGTGGGAAATGGTTTTTTTTGGCGATTATAATACTCGCGCTGCTGGCTCTGGGATACTGGGTGCTGGCGCCGGGTGGAAATAATACACCTATATTCACACCTACTCCATCACCCACGGTCAAACCTGCGCCATTCCCTGAAATCTTAAAATCAAACCCTTTTCCTTTTCCAGACCCACCGACAGGTCAAAAGACCTTCACCAACTCGATTGGTATGGAGTTCGCACTTCTTCTTGCTGGCGAGTTTGATATGGGTTCTACATCTAATGGTGAAGGTCCAGTCCAACATACAAAAATCTCAAACGAATTCTACTTGGGCAAATATGTGGTTACGCAGAAACAATGGAGTGAAGTAATGGGAAGCAATCCTTCAGATAATAAGGATGACAGCCTTCCAGTTGATAGCGTATCATGGTATGATGTTCAGGAATTCATTAAAAGACTCAATCAAAAAGAAGGTACTAAAAAATACCTTCTTCCAACAGAGGTTGAATGGGAGTATGCTGCACGTGCAGGAACAACTAATTGCTCCTTCGGCGTTGACAATTTAAATAACACCGAAGTCATTAAAGTAATGGAGAATAAATCGTACGATCCAGGCCCTAGCAAACCCAATCCCTGGGGGCTTTATGACATGTATGGGAATTTCGTTGAATGGATGCAGGATGGAGATAACACCAGTCGAGTACTTCGGAATGGCTGGGCCCCTTTTTATAATGGAAAGGGTATTATGCAATACGATGCCTGTCGAGCATCGGCTAAAGGCTACAACCCTCCGGACTTTCGCTCTGAACGCATTGGTTTTCGCCTTCTGAGGATTTTGTAACCACTTCCCCTTTACCACTTACCTAAATTGTCACAAATTACGAATAAACATGACGGTGCTGGCGTTAGTCAGCCGCCAGCCCGCTCACCAAAGTCCGTCCGAATGACGGGCGCGAAAAACCCAGAAAGGTTTAAATAACAATTTATCATTTAAATGATAATCATGCAAAAGATAAACTTCATAGATAGAGACCGAGAACTTAATTTTCTGGAAGAGCTGCATTCTAAAAAAGGTGGTCTTGTCATCATTTACGGAAGAAGAAGGGTTGGGAAGACAGAATTGATAAAACAGTTCATCACAGGTAAAAATCATCTCTATTACCTTGCAGACAAAAGGGGTACAGAAATAAACGCCAGGAACATGGCAAGGCTTGCGGCAGAAACCTTTAATGAGATGCCGCCCGTCGTTGAAAATTTCGATGATGTCTTTAAGTTCATTGTAAAAAGAACAGATGAGAAGTTTATTGTTGTCATTGATGAGTTTTCCTATCTTGTTGAAAAAGACAGCGCCATACCATCTGTATTCCAGGCGATAGTTGATGAGATCATCAGGGGAAAAGAGATCCTACTCATCCTCTCCGGGTCAAGCATAAGCATGATGTACAAAGGCACGCTGAGCTATAAATCCCCACTTTATGGCAGAAGGATAGGTGAATGGAAGCTCAATCCTCTATACTTTAAGGATGTGATCAAATTCTTCCCGGGTGCAGGTCTTGAAAAGGTAATCGAAATATATGCTATTTTTGGGAATATCCCTTCATACCTCGAAGATGTGGATGCGTCTTTGCCGATAAAAGAAAATATCATTAATAGTATTTTAAAGAAGGGATCAAAGCTTTACAGAGAGCCTGAGTTTCTCTTAAAAGAAGAACTCAGAGAACCATCAAGATACATATCTATTTTCGAGGCGCTGGGCAGCAGCGCGAAGCTCTCTGAAATTGCATCAAAAGCGGGGGTGCCCGCAAAGGACATGCCAAAATACTTTAAGGTCTTATCTGATCTTGAACTCGTGAGAAAAGAGGTGCCTGCAACAGAAAAGAAAACAAAGAACAGCCACTACTACATTAATGATAATCTTTTCCATTTCTTTTTTAAGTTAGTAAATCCCAATATATCGCTCCTTGAAGAAGGGAGGGAAGAAGAGGCATATAAGAAGATCGATCTTTCTCTTCAATTACTTATCTCCACTGCGTTTGAAGATGTTGTGAGGGAAGGAATAGCGGCTTTTCTTGATTTTCAGTCAGAAAGCACCGGAAGATGGTGGGGCTACAGCAGGAAAGATGGAATCCGTTTCGAGGAAGAAATAGATGTCGTGGCATTAAATCAAATGGAAAAGAAGATCGCATTTATTGAATGTAAATTCAGTGTTCTGAACTATAAGAATGCTTTAAAGGTCATTTCAGATCTAAAAAGGAAGGCAAAGATCGTCAAATGGCATGACAGGCAGCGTAAGGAAATCTTCGGGATTGCAGCGAAGAAGATCGAGGGAAAGGAGAAACTCAGAGAGGAAGGATTTATAGCGCTGGATTTTGATGATCTTGAGACAGTTTTAGGGTCATATGCATGAGAAATCTAACAGCATAAATATATAGTTGTATTAACAATAAATATTCTTACTGAATTCAAATTGTGTCGATAAGAAGGAGACGAAAACTGTTGTTATGACCGATGTCAGCGCATCAGCAAATGCTTTTGATATCAAGGAGTAAACAATGAAGAAATTACTTTTGCTATTTATTATTTTCATGCTTATGATCAATGTCGCTTCGGCGGCAGAGAACACCACCGCGCCATCCGCAAGCGTTGAGCTTCATGGAGAGAAGACAGATGTTGTACTCGGGGAAGACATCGTATTGAAACTATCAGCGGTCAACATCATTACAAAACCGATGATGACCGTGCAGGTGATCCTGATCCCCCCTTCAGGCATGTCAGTGACCTCGTCGGAATTCGTAACCTCAGGCGCAGGGCAGTTCACTTCAACATATAATATCAGCACAGGCGCGGGCAGGGATATCGAAGTAAGAATTAAGACCAATCAGGCAGGCGATTTTGAGGTAAAGGGACGGGTAATATATTATTTCGGGAATAATCAATCAACAGCAGAAGACCGTACTTTGAGCCTTCCAATAAAGGTAAGAACCCCTCCTCCAACCCCGGTGGATGTACGAACGCCTGTTGAAAAGACCACCGGATTGAGCAAAAATACACTGATGATCATCGGCATCCTGGCGCTATTAATCATATTGATCATTTATAGATCAAGGAAAAAATCCGCCCAAGCAGAGGCTCTGATATCTGCAAGCGTCCAGCTCTATGGGGAGAAGACGGACGTGGTCATGGGGGAGGATATTGTCTTAAAACTATCTGCGGTGAACGTCATTACAAAACCTCCTATGACGGTACAGGTGATCATAAGCCCTCCATCCGGGATGTCCGTAACTTCGTCAGAATTTGTCACTTCGGGTGCAGGGCAAGGATATCTTTTTCACAAACATCTCAAACGGTTTCTAGAATTAGTAAATCCTCATCAAATGTTTTTTATTTCAATTTCAATACTGAAAAAACAGTTTCTTCAGGCACTAAAAATATACAAATAACTGTAAAATATTATGAGATGGATATTCTAAACATTCAAACTTATGGACCTTTTTATAAATATTCTACTGTCACTTTTAATATTCAGCCTTCGGTTGGTAATCTTGATATTAAATCTACCCCTATCAGCGCAGAAGTTTATCTTGATGGAAGTTATAAAGGAAGCACACCACTAACGGTTTCTAACGTTCCTGTAGGAACGCATACAGTAGTATTAAAGAAGAGCGGCTATCATGAAATTTCTAAAATAGTTGATGTTAAATATGGTCAAACTACTTATGTTTCTGAGACGCTAATCCTTCAAACAGGCTCAATAAAAATTTCCTCAGAACCTGTTGGTGCAGATGTATATTTCGATGAAGTCTATAAAGGGGTAACTCCAATAACCATAACCAGTATATCTGTTGGTACTCATACAGTTGTTCTTAAAAAATTTGGCTATACAGATTGGACTAAATCTGTAGATATACTGGTTGATCGTACTGTTGAAATTAATCCTTCAATGGTAATTTTTGTTTTTGGAAGTTCAGATACGCTTTCTAGTTCAGATGCATTACCATTTTTTGTAATTGGTTTGGGTGCTATCTTGGTAATCGGAACTCTTTTATTACGCAGGGGTAGAAAATCCAATCAAGAGGTTATATCACCATCAAACGAGTTAAAAAGTGTCCCACTTTCTTTACAGGCGAAAGAACAACCTAAAAAATCTTCTCCCGAAAAGCTGGAGGAAAAAAGCACAATCGACGTGAAAACTGCTTTTGGTTATAAAGGCGCTACGATTTTGTATAAAGTCAAAGTCGAAAATACTTCTCCAGCGCCGATTGCTGATATTAAGGTATCTCTCTTTGTCCTCAATGTGTTCCTTCTCCTTGAAAAAGAAAAATCACTCGTGCTTCTCAAACCCGGCGAGAGCAAAACCGTAACCTTCGATATTCGTCCCACAGGAGAGTGCGGCGACTGCGAGGTATCAGGCAAGGTCGCATATTATGACACCGCAAGCAACAGGACAAAAGAAAACGATATGGAAAGCAAGATGCTAAGTATCGTTTGTCCCATGCTGAAAGTTAAGGAAATCAGCGATAGCGATTGGCATAATACAGTAAGCAACCTGCTTAAGACAGAGGAGAGCACAAAAGAAATAGACATGTCTGCTGACACGCTTTTCAACATGGCATCGCGCATCATCAAGGACATGAATATGCACATGCTAAAACCAGAAGTAACTCAGGATCAAAAGATTTTCAATGGGGTGGCGCGCTTCTATTGCGAAGGCATAAAAGGGCTTCATTATGCAGCACAGATCGAGGTCGTTGGAGGAGCGAGGAAGTCAAAGCTCATCCTGAAGGCATGGGCTGAGAAGGAAGATGCTCTTACAGGTTTTTATCACGGAGTACTTGATGAAATAGAGAAACGGGTCAAGGTCAAAGAATATATTGACGACAGCATCGTGCAGTACAATGTCCACATCGGTGACAAAATAGGCACGCTGGTCAAAGATTCCGTGGTCCAGCGCTCAAACATCGGCGCAGGCACAAGAAAGTGTCCGGACTGCGGCAGGGGGGGTTGAAGCGAATGAAAAGTTCTGTCTTGAATGCGGGGCGAAGTTGTGAGAGGAGGAAAAATATTGTTTCTTAGCAAGATTATTAAAGTAAAAAGGATTCATTGATATAATATTAATTAAAAGGTGTAGATATGAACAGTGCTGTGCATAAGCTGTCAAAAGAAATAGGGATTAATGAGAAAGAGCTTGTTACTGCAGGCGTCAAAGCTTATGTGAGATCTGAACTTGGAAAAATTGAGGCAAAGCTCCATACTCTGTATCACAAGTATAATATAAAATCTATCAAAGATCTTGAACGTGCAATAGAGAAGGGAGAAGTTGTTGAGTCCGATGTTTTTGAAGACCTGACAAGGATAGACTACCTTGAAGCTGAAAAAACCAAACTTAGAAGGCTCATAAGGACCGTATAATGATAGATTCGCTTCTCAGGAAGCTTGCCAACATCGCTGAAATTGAGTTTGCAGATGTAGTAATTGGATGATGTCTGGAAAAATGTCAAAACATTCCCTCATCATTTTCATGAAAACACAGATAATAATGTGATTGAGAGTCCTTTGCCTTGTGATCAGACTCAGGCGATCAAATTCATTTTAGAGTTTGTCAGAGATGCTACCTATAAAAGATAAATTGTACTTCACATCCCGAAATAATAACCTTTATCCATTACAAAACCAATCCCCGCCCTATGCCAACAGTGATGGAGCTTTACCAGCTCCTCCCAAAGACCAACTGCAAGAAATGCGGCGAATCCACATGCATGGCTTTTTCCGTAGCGATACTGTCAAGAAAAAAGAAAGTATCAGAATGCACACCGATCCTCGAAGAGAGCTTCAAAAAGCAAAAAGAGAAACTTGAGTCGCTTCTTCTTCCATCTGCAGGCGCCGAGGAAACAGGAATGATAGTCCATCCGGAACTGTGCACAGGATGCGGCAACTGCGTGGTAGCTTGCCCTGTTGACGTGGCGAACGACCCTCACGGCGCCGGCATCGGATGCGCTCCAACGAACGATAAGGTGATCTTCAAAGTAGTGGACGGGAAGGTAGTGGCAATTAATATCAAGGAATGCCGCCGTTTCGGGAAGAACAGGGTGTTGTGCTATGCCTGCATCGACCCGTGCCCGGTCGGAGCAATAGAGTTCGTGTAGGTGAATAAATATGGCAACATGCACCGGATGCTCGCTGCTCTGCGAAGACATTGATGTGGTTCTTGAAAAGGGCAGGATCAAAGAGACAAGAAATGCATGCAGGAGGGGCGCTGCAAGGTTCAGAGGCTGCAAGAACAGGCTCACTCCTTCAGTCAATAGGAAGCAGACTGATATTGATACTGCCATAAAGAAAGCCGCTGATATCCTGAAAAACGCAACGTCGCCAATGCTATTCGGATGGAGCAATTCCACCTGCGAAGCGCAGGCAAAGGGCATAGAGCTTGCGAAAAAACTCAATGCCGCCATAGATGATACATCCTCTTTCTGCCAGGGGCTGCTTATCGAAAGAGCGCTTAAGAAAAAGTTCATGACATGCTCTCTTGAAGACGTAAGGAACAACGCTGACGTACTTGTGTACTGGGGCTCAGACGCACAGGACTCGCAGCCGCGCCATCTTTCACGGTTCTCTGTTTTCCCCCGCGGCGAGTCCCGCCAGCGCGGGTACGAGGAAGACAGGCTCGCCATAGCCATAGACGTGCGAGAATCCAATACAGCAAAGATATGCAAAGGGCATTTCTACAGGATACCATTAAAGGGCGACAGGGAATTCATTCTCGCCCTGATGGATGCGCTTTCCGGGAAAGTGCCTAAATACGATGCAAAAAGGATACTGGAACTTGCAGGCTTCTTGAAAAAAGCGGAGTTCGGCGTGATCTTTGCAGGCATCGGGCTTACATATTCTATTAAGGATGATATTGACATCCTTGTTTCACTTGCAGATATGCTACCCAATTTCCACATCATGCCCATGGTCGGGCATTACAATATGCGCGGGTTCAATGAAGCGCTGTTCAAAGAAACGGGTTTTGTGAACCGTGTGAAGTTTGGGGAAAAACCAATTAATGATAACAAGTATGCTGTCGTTGAGGCGCTGAAAGCAAAGAGCATAGACGCGCTTCTTGTCGTGGGCTCAGACCCCCTTTCAAGCCTTCCCCGTTCTGTGATACCACACCTTGCATCGATACCTGTTATATGCATCGACCCATGCGTTACTCTTACCTCAACGATTGCTGAAGTGACAATTCCTGCCGCAGTGTCCGGAATAGAATCGGGTGGAAGCGCGGTGAGGATGGACGGGAAAGTGATCGAAATGTCGAAGGTCGTTGAAAATACCTATCTGAGCGATGCGGAGATCATGACCAGACTGATGGAGGGGATTTGATGGGGATAGATATCGGAAAATTCCTTAAGAGCCCGGAATACGAGATAAAACTCACAACCTACAGGGATATTTTCCAGGTAGAGGCGCTTGAGAACGACAGGTTTGGGAATGAGTATAAGAAACACTCTGCCGCTGTTGTAATGGGCAAGGATGACTTGAAGAAATTTGGGTTAAAGTCTGGCGACATGGCAAGGTTGACCAACCGTTACGGGACTGTTGTTGTTGAAGTGCGGGAGTCAAAGAGAGAGGAACCGGGGGGGCTTGCGTTCATGGTGAACAGTCCCTGGTCTAACGCGCTTGTTTCTGATGATACGGGAGGAAAAGGGATACCCGAATTCAAGAGCATAACTGCAAGGATCTCGCTGACAAAAGATGATATTACGACAATAGAAAGCTTAATTGTAAGATGAGTCAGTATGAGCCATATGAAACATGATCACTGGGCTGGTAAGCCGATTTCTCCCATGTCCATTGATAGTGGTATGACCATAACTGAGTTAGTGGACGATGTGTTCGACGGGATGGGGTATAACGCGAAAAGGCTGGCTGAGGCGTGCCATCTTTTCAGGACAATGATAGATGAGAACTCCACTGTCTGCCTGACGCTGGCGGGTGCTATGACGCCTGTGGGCATGGGCGGGGGAATTATCAGGATGATGGAGAAAGGCTTTATCGACTGGATCGTGACAACAGGTGCGAACACATACCATGATATGCATTTTGCCTACGGGCTGCCGGTGCATCAGGGTGATTTCACTGCGGACGATAACGAACTTGCAAATAACGACGTCGTGCGGATATATGATATCTATATCGATATGGAGCGCACGCTTATTGCCCAGGATAAGATAGTACAGACGCTCACCCGGAAAGCGCATGAAAAGAACAAATTCCCTGATAAATTTTCAACTGCACATTATTATAAAGTCATTGGGGATGGCGTGATCGAGACAGCAAAAAACCCTGAGAAATCATTCATAGCAGAGGCTGCAAAATACGATGTGCCTGTGTTCGTACCTGCATTCGCTGATTCTTCCGTAGGGATGGACATAAGTTATCTTCCTATAATCGAAGCCGCGAAAAGAGGCGCGAAAGAACTCTCGCCGGCTGATTTCGTTGACCCGAGCCCCACAATGGATGCGCTGGAGAGCGCTGCGATCGTGCACCACAGCATGATAAACGATATCCAGCGCGGAGTGCTTGAAGTCGGGGGCGGGGTGCCCAAGAATTTCCTGCAGCAGACAGGTCCCATGATATCCCAGATACTTGGCATGGAATGTCCGGGTGAGAATTATGTTGTGCAGGTGACCGTGGACCGTCCTGACACCGGAGGTCTGTCCGGCGCCACTATCAACGAAGGGAAATCATGGGGCAAAATACCCAAAGCAGGCGAAGGGAACGTGACCCCTTACATTGACGCCACTGTGGGCGTGCCCATAATGTTTGCGTACGCACTTGAGAATTGCAAACCCAGGAAACATAAAAAATACGGAATTAAATTACCCGAAATAACTCAGGAACTGATCGAAGCAGCGATGCGAAAAGAATAAAGATGTTGCGATAGTTCAATTATCTTCGTGCGTTATCCAGTACACAGCCTTATACTTCTCGGCAAAACCAAAGATGTTCTTTGCCATAACAGCCCTGCCGTATTCCCTAAAATCTCCTCCCTGATCGAGAATAAAGGTGTTCTCGCCCAGTTTTGTCACCTTGAATATTTCACCTTTTTCTTCAGTTCCTACATGAAGGATATCACCGATCTTTAATTCTTTGATGTTTGGTCGAACTGTTGTTTTTTCTACCATAATATCACTTTATGTCGCTTTTCTGTATCGCGTGTATTTATAATTGTCAGTTAACTTGGATTGCGGTTCTATGATTGTTCCATTTTTTGGAACGATTGTTCCACATTACATATTTTGGCTGTTCCATCGTGTGATAGTTAAGCGTGCTAATATAAAACCACCGTATGACAAAAAGAAAATTATACCTTTCTTCATCGTGTATTATTAAAATCTTTAAAATATTTGCTGTTATAGCGATAATTGCACTAGTTACAATACCCTTAGCCAGTGCTGAATTCTCCCAGATAACAGCAACTACAGACATAACAGGCAAAGTCGTCCGTCCCGGCGACACTATTGAATTCACCACAATGCTGCAAAAGGGATACAATACCACTAAAAGCGTCTCAGTCAAGCTCTTCATAGATAAAAAACCTGACAACTGGCTCGCTGGTTTCTATGCAGACAGTAACCAGGTCAGCCAGATAACCTTCCCTGCCGACTCAACAGCTTCAAAGCAGGTTGTTTTAAGACTGCGGGTACCGCCCAACACCAGCGACGGCTCCTACCTGATAAGAATAGGCTTGCAGCCCTATGGCGAGTCTGTGACTAATTATGATTTGATATATCGCGAATTTGCTGCAACTGTGGATAGAAACGCCATGCCCAACCTTGATATATATTCAGTCATCCCCGGGAGAAAGACCCATCCAGGCTCTCCCACCAGGTTCAGCGTAACGGTTGAGAATAAATACGACAGCAGGGCAACAGTAAAGCTCTCGGTGCTCTCAAAGCCAAACGAGTGGGGCGTTGATCTTCTCTCTTCAGACGGCGCCAGAATTACAAAGCTGAGCATCCCTGCAAAGGGCAAGCAGGATTTTGAGGTTGCAGCCCAGCCCCCGATCAATACAACCGATGGAGATTATGAAGTGCTGATAGGAGCATCCATGGAAAGCGGCAGCCAGATTATCTCTTTGCCTCTGAGCATCAGCATCAATCCAGACATAGACTCAACTCGAGCCTTAAGCGCATATCTTGAAATGCGCTCAGCTATAGCAGGTCTTGAGGTTCGCCCTGAAAATGTTGCGGAATTTATCGTATTCCTGAAAAACAGGTATGACCAGCAGATAAAGCTGAACTTAAAAGCACTGAACAAGCCAGAGGGCTGGAATGTGGAATTCCTCTCAGAT
>JAYTKX010000112.1:0-7533 GCA_043729865.1 Methanobacteriota archaeon | reverse complement strand
CATGCCTGTTAATTTTTCTACTTTTGAAACTCCACCCCAACCAATTTCAAGTGGCTTAGATTATATAATTTACTAATTTATTTTTCGGTAAAGCCTATGATACAAATCTGTCAATTTTCTTACGGTATAATTTGGTAGGAATGCTTCTCCATTTGGAACCATTGTCAGTTAAACCACCTCAGTCTACATAACTAACAATTGATTTAAGTTCGTTGGATTTCTTCTGAATAAAAGGCGCTAACAGTAGAAAATCTTATTACCAAAGCAAACAAGTCAAGTATAGATGATGAGGGCAGTACTATTTTTAATTTTCATGATCCTGATGGGACAGACAGCCGGAGCCCAGGCTGTAATAACAAAGGAGCAGAGCAGATCCACAATTGATATTATGGAAAACGGAAATGCGCTGTGGTCAGAAGAAAAATTTTATCCGTTGACATCAAGGTCTGCAATAAGCGAATGGAACTGGAGCCTGAGAAATGCGGGTAACCAGACTATAAAGAAAGGTTTGGAAATCAATGAACGTATTAACCTGTCGCTGCTTTCTGCCATGAATTACTCTGGCCGCGCCATGAAAGTCCAGAACTTCAATATTACCTATGACCTGGTAGATTCAATGCCGAATGCGTACCTCGTAATACGTTTAAGTTTTGAGTGGGTGAACTTTTCACGGATTGATGATTCTAACATCATAATAGGGGATGCGTTCCCGGAAGGGATGGCGCCTTCCTCGGATAACGTGCTTGTGATGAATATTCCCGCCGGATATGATGTCATGAATGCTTCACCAGGCTTTGACAGGCGCGATGGTAACAGGTTGATATGGGACGGTACCATGTATCGCAGCTTCAGTAAAGGAGAACCATCTCTTGTTATATCTAACAAAATAAAATCGCAGGATTCATTCATAATGGAAATTGTGATATTGGTGATTCTTGCGGGCGCAGGAGTGTTCATTTTCTGGAAGAGAGGATTCTATGAGGTTTATTTCAAGAATATCGTGACCCGGATAAAAGATACAGTTCAGGTGCCACCTCCACATGAGATCCCGGCAGGGAATACCGGCATAGAACATCAGGCAGCGCAAGCGGAATCGCAAGCTGCGGAAAAATCAGAACCCGGTACGATTGCGTCGGTGCATGCTGTTGAAGCAGCTCCCGAAACCCAGTTACCACATACCCTGACCGGTCTTCCTGCCTTCAATGAAGAGATACTGGGAGATGAGGAAATGATAGAGCGGTACCTTATAAAATTCGGCGGACAGGCATATCAAACAGATATCGTTAAGGAGAGCGGGCTTTCAAAATCCAAGATCAGTATCGTTCTTGCCAAGATGAAAGATGAAGGAAGGATCATCAAGATACGCAAAGGCAAGGAGAATATAATCAGGCTGGTAAAGAAAGAATAAGCATGGCTTCTAAATACATCAATTAAAAATCAAACAAAGACCTCTGGGATTTTGTTTCTTTCTTCACCTCGACTTCAGGTTCGTCCTCAGTAGCATCCTCTGTCTCGCTATGGCTCTTTGCGCCAAACCCGCCGAACAACTCAATTTCGTGTTCTGTCTCTTTTTCGATCATCAACTGAGCGTCGTCGAATATCTTCTGGATCTTCTTTGTCACGGATCTTGATCCTGCAAGGAACGCTATCTCCTCCGGCTCAAGTCCGAGCACTGCTGCAACGGATGGCGCATATTCATCATTCTGTATCGCCATCCTGAAAAATGGGAACAACTGGGAGCGGGTATAACTCATAGAAACATGGCAGTAAGTCCCGATCTTTTTTGCGATCGAGTCGCGGACATTTCTTATGCCCTTTGTCTGCCCGAGCTTTCTCCATAGCGAAGGGGGCTGGTACTTCACGAAACCATGATAACGGTTCGTCCTTGCGACTATGATACCTGAGGTCATCAAAACGCTTGCATATCTCCACATATTATAGTTCTGTCTCCTTTTGACCCTGCCAAGGAACAGGGAAGCCCTTGAAAGATAATAATATCCTCTCTCAAGGTCGCGAGGAGCTGTATATTCTAGCGGGAGGTTCTCATCTACCCACTGGATAAGGTCTTCCGGGTTCTCATCAAGGTTATATGTGGCTTTATGAGCTTCAATGATATCCGTCCCTTTAAAGATCTTTGCCATCATCTTGAATATATTCTCTTTTGTATCCCGCTCGCCTGTTGCTATGTCGTCCGGCTCAAGTCTTGTCTTTCCCTGGGCGGCAGCCTGCAGGTCATTTATCGCGCTTCGCAGGTCGCCGCCCGCGTTCTCCGCTATTTTTTCAAGTACACCCAGACCGCAGGTGACGCCTTCTGCCTCTGCTATCCTTTTCAATGCAGGTATCATGGAACGTGACAACACGGAATTGAACTGGATGGGTCTGCATGCACCCCTTAGTCCGGCTGACATTTCGTATAGTTCATTTGCAATAAGGATTATGGGTTGGCTTGTTTTTTTTATGAGTTCAACTATCGCTTTTTCCCCTCCCCTGTCTGCCGTGCCGTGGATATTATCGGCTTCATCCATTATCACAAGTCTCTTCTTACCTCTGCCTTCAAGTGTGCTCATCTGCGAGGCTGAGCCAACGACTTTTTCTATTATATCCGCAGTGCGCTGGTCGCTTGCGTTAAGCTCCATTACCTCCCATCCCATATCATGCCCCAGTGCATGCGCCACCGTTGTCTTACCAATACCCGCCCTTCCATGAATGACAACCGCCCTGTCTTTCGGGATCCCGCTGTTCCAGCTTTTTGCCCACTGCCTGAGATCTTCCACTGCCTTATTGTGCCCGATGACCTGCGATAGCGTCTGGGGGCGGTATTTTTCTGTCCAGTCAAGGGAAGTCATGATAAATGTTTTACAAACTGTATTACTTAAATACATATCCTTTCATAAGAAACCTGATGAGACTGAACGCGATACAGCTTCTGACCAACTCTGCCATAATGATGTCCGTATTGTTCGTCCCCCTCCTCGCGCAGCAGCTCGGAGCATCGGGATGGCAGATAGGCTTGATAGTTGCGGGGTACGCCGCGTCGATGTTCATTTCAAATTATATATTCGGCAGGGCAGCCGACTCACTGCCCCCGAAGAAGCTTTTGTATGCCGGTTTCATAAGCTCCTCAGCAACGTTCTTTCTGCAGATGTTCGCAACCGACCCTTTAAGCCTGGGAATAATAAGGGCGCTGACAGGATTCTCTATTGGTCTCTATCCATCAGTGATGATACTCTATGTCCATAGCTCCGGGCGAAGCATAGGGAAGTTCAGCTCATATATGCCTCTGGGATGGGCTGTGGGGAATTTGACAGCATTTATGGTTGCCATCTACTGGGAACTCTTTGCAGCAGATAAAACAGCAGGGACTGTTGAAGTCTACAGGGACATTTTTGCCCTGTCGTCCCTGTTCTTTGCAGCGTCATTTCTGATAGCGCTCACGCTGCCAGATATTGGTGTGAAGGCAAAAAAGAAAGGGGACTACTTCTCCATCGCAGTGCTGAAAAAGAACTGGGACATATATTTCGGGTTTTTCCTGCGCCAGATAGGAGCGAACAATGTATGGGTCATATTCCCGCTGTACCTTGTGAGCCTGGGCGCGAACAAATACGAGGTGGCAATGATCTACGCGATAAATCCCGTGCTGCAGTTCTTCATAATGAGAAAACTTGATAAATATGATACAAAGTATCTTATCCATGTGGGCGACCTGTTCTCTGCAGTGGCATTTTTGTCGCTGATTCCCCTGACGATCTACTATCAGGCTGCAGTGGGACAGGTGCTCATAGCGATATCTTACGCATGTCTGTATGTGGGCTCCACTGCATTTCTTATAAAAAACAACGAGGACAAAGGCACTGCTGCAGGACTGCTTAATTCCTCGATAGCGCTGGCGTCAATAATTGGCTCGATAATGGGAGGTATCATCTTTGAGCATTTCGGTTTCAAAGCAGTGATGGCAGCCGGGGCTTTTTTTGCGGTGCTGGGATATGCGGCGGTGCGGTTAAATCAAAACTCAAAATAGCCCCCGAGACGCGGAGAGCACAGAGTTATTCTTTCTCAAATCCCCTGCACACCTCAAAAAAATTCAAAAGCAGCTCATTCCCCTTCTCGGTATGTGAGACCTCAGGATGCCACTGCACACCATACAGCGGTTTCGTCTTATGCTTCATCGCCTCTATCTCGCAGATACGTGAGCGTGCAAGCCTTATGAAATCGGGAGGCAGCGCCGAGACCTCATCAGCATGGGACGCCCAGACGTTTGTCTTTGGACCCAGCCCTTTCAGGATATCATCCTCTTCAACGATCTCTATCTCCACTGCTGCGTAGCCGCCTGCTGAACCCGTCCTTACCTTACCGCCGTATGCCAGCGCCATAACCTGATGACCAAGACAGATGCCAAGGATGGGCAGGTCGAGTTCCATCACGTAAGCGGCGCAGTTTCCCGCGCGCTCAAGGGTGGGACCGCCGCTGAGTATCAGCCCGTCGGGTCCTTTCGCGAGGATATCCTCTATTGTGGATGTGTTTTTCACAAGTTCCACTTCCTGTTCCAGGTCGCGTACGGCGCGGTGGATCAGGTGGCAGAATTGACCGTAGTTGTTAATTACGATGAGCTTTACCATTCTGTGAGAGATTGTTTAAGGGAATATAAAAAGAATGGGTCTGTCATCGGAATTTATCTTAAAGAATCTCATCTATATTCTAATGAGCAGTGATTTCATGCTTTATCGACTAATTTTTCAAGGATTGCTTCGAGGCGCGTATTGTGTTCAAACATCAGGGTTTTAATATCAGATAATCCTACGCTCACGCTATTAAATCCAGTCTTATTATCCAAAACCAGCGTGGATAATAATACATTAGCTTTATCGAGCTTTCTTCCGATATCGATTTCATCATCTGAGGAAGCCTTTGAAAAATCATCTGGAAGATCAATATTAAAAGGCAATGCTTTTTCTTTGATATCCTCAATTTCAGCCCCACTCTCCTCCCCTCGTATCTTTATTGTATGTGTAAAATTATCTATTACGCTATCCTCACCACAGCATAGAATCTTTACACTACCATCCTTTGCAT
Source organism: Methanobacteriota archaeon (assembly GCA_043729865.1). Lineage (GTDB taxonomy): Archaea > Halobacteriota > Methanosarcinia > Methanosarcinales > Methanoperedenaceae > Methanoperedens. Next base: position 2,463 of record JAYTKX010000112.1, on the reverse strand, counting down.
TAAAAACCAGACCAGGCATACCAAAAGATCGCCCTATGTGTTCTACAATAGACCTGAATCCGATGTCCTGGACTTTTCCAGTTACAATTATGCTATGACATTTCGATTTTTCTATTTTGGTCATAATAGCTTCTATATCTCAGAACTACTTATGTTTTTTACTATATATATATTCTTTTTTATGGTTTAATCGAATCTACTTCATTTATTTTCATCGAATATACATAAAAATTTGTATAGAGTGCCCAGACCCGGACTTGAACCGGGGACATCCGCGTCTTCAGCGCGGCGCTCTCCCAGGCTGAGCTATCTGGGCACACAGGAGGCTTATCATCGTCGGCATCGTATATCTATCCTTCGGGAACAGCCGCCTGACACCTGGGGAATAGGTCTGAAATAAGGTTAAGGATAGAAAAAGGTTTCGATTATCCCCAAGACTTAATATAATTAAAGCCAATAAAGTCAGAGAAGGTGACTGAATGGATGAATTCCTGATCAAGCTCCAGAAAATAAAGTCGGGGATATATAGCCGGATGAGGCTGCTGTTCATACTGGACATTGTCGCCATTTTCAGCATATTTTATTCAGCACTTATCATTTTGAACATGGAATATTTAATTAACAAGACCACTTTCTACATACCCTTCCCAGTCAGCTTCATTCCTCCGGCGCTGGCGCTGCTTCTGGGCGCAGGCATCGCTTTTTTACTTCACAGAAAAGACAGCAAAATAAACCTGCATTTTTTGATCGAAAAAAAATACTCTGACCTGAAAGAGAAACTCAGGACAGCTTTTGACAACAGGGAAGAGTCTAATATAATCGTTGATGCGCTAAAGGGTGATGTATCTGGGGCGCTGGATAAGGTTTCATCAGCACAGATATTGACTGCGGGAAAGCTTTTCTCTAAGTTATTGATAACTGTTATATTCCTTGCAGGAACGATAACGATCTCGCAGAATCCGGAGACATACAAAATACCTGAAGACACGCTTGATGATATCAGTAAAATAGTAACAGGAGGTAATGGGAACGAGACCTCAGACACTGCGGGAAACCCGGAGGACTTCGGAAAAGCAGGCGGAATTGAGACCAAGCCCAGGATAGCTACCATCGAAGGTAAGAACATCGACCTGACAATTTTCCCGGGTTATGAACAGGGGGTTGAACTGAAGGATGTAAGTCAGACACAGAACCAGTTCATCAAGTCGGCAGCGTTCCCGGTGGACATCCTGGGATCAAACGTATCTGACGGGGGATACAGCATACTTATGAAAAAAACAGAGACAGAAAAGCAGCTTATCAATAAATTTGCGGTTGAAAGGAGTAAGATATGAAAAGAGAGGTAATAGAATGAGCAATGAGACATATTCAAGCTCAAACAGGATATTCAAAGAACTGTTTGATGAGATAGGTAAAGTCATCGTGGGGCAGCGCGAGGCTGTGGAACAGATACTGATAGCCATTATGTGCAACAGTCATGCTCTTGTGGAAAGCAATCCCGGACTTGCAAAAACGCTCACGATAAGCACGGTTTCAAAAGCGCTTGACCTGAAATTCAGCAGGATACAGTGCACGCCTGACCTGATGCCTTCTGATATCACGGGCACATACATAATAGAGGATGTGGGCGGGAAAAAGCAGTTCCGTTTTGAGCCGGGACCTGTGTTCTCAAACATCGTTCTCGCAGATGAGATAAACAGGGCTTCGCCAAAGACCCAGAGCGCAATGCTTGAGGCGATGCAGGAAAAGCAGGTGACAGTGGGCACCAAGACGTATCCTCTGGATAAGCCCTTCTTTGTGCTTGCCACCCAGAACCCGATAGAGATGGAAGGTACATATCCCCTCCCTGAGGCGCAACTGGACAGGTTCCTTTTAAAGATCCTGATGGACTATCCCAGCATACAGGAAGAGAACGAGATAGTAAACAGGTACACAAAGAACATCACTCCTGCCGTGAACAAAGTGATATCAAAGAACGAAGTGCTTGATCTGCAGAAACTCACGCGCGACGTCCCGATAGCCGAAGACATAAAGAGCCGGGCTGTCAACATCGTGATAGCCACAAGAGCAAAGAGCGAGCACATCGAATACGGCGCTTCCCCGCGCGCTTCCATAGGAATCATCCTTGCCGCAAAAGCAAGGGCGCTCATGAGCGGGCGGAATTACGTGAGCGCGGAAGATATCGATGCCATGGCATATCCGGTGCTTCGCCACCGCGTCATACTTACATTTGAGTCAGAGCGAAAAGGAATGACAACTGACCAGGTGGTTGCTGATATTCTGAAATCCGTGAAATAAATGCATGTTTTATTGAAACGCGAGAATATGCAAACAATTGAAACGAAAAACAAACCGCAGATAAAAGCGCCCAGAGTCACGAGCCTCCAGAGTCGCGCCTCTGGAGGGCGCATACACGTATGCCCCCGCAGGGCATACGTGGGTACCAAGTCGAGAAGCGTAGCT
>JAYTKX010000111.1:0-27966 GCA_043729865.1 Methanobacteriota archaeon | reverse complement strand
AGTGCGGTTGTAATGATGACACATCATCAAAACAGCCAGCATCGATACTTCATTTCTACTCTTCTTCTTTCTGTTTGCGTTTGACCACTTTCTCAAGCTTTTTTGCCCACATGTCCTCGACCTGTGTATACTCACAATCAAGGAAATGCGCCACCGCTTTTGCGAGGGCATCCTTTGTGCTTATCTCACCTGTCTTTTCTTTCAGCGCTTCGATGTCATCAACTGTAAGAACTGTCTGCGCATGCATTATTTTAGCCATTTTCTACCTCCTACGTAAACAAAGTGACGCCGCAAAGTTACGGCTCCACTTTCGTATATGTCTCATCATCATAGGATAGTATTTAAACATTACGCAAAAGAGCTCTAAAAAATAAATATAGGTATATATATACGTATATATCTATATATAAAATCAAACTATCAGGTATATCTCTTTTTCTTTACTATAAACGTGATGAGCAGTGCGAAAGCAAGAACGTATGCTTCAAACCCGGGAGATTTTTCAGTGGCATTTGGCGTCTCCTTTGCTGTAGCGCCCGTAAGGCTGTTTTCCGCCTTCACAAGCTCATCGTTCGCCAATCCTGCATATTGCAAGGCTACCGAATAATCCTTTCCACCGAAAGAAGCAAACGCTTTGTTATTATTCTCGTTGCCATTTGCAAAATATGTTTCAGCTTCTGAAACAGCTTTGCCCATATTTTTTGCTTCTCTGATACTTTCCTTTAATTTCCTTGCCATGTCGTCGTTTTCGACTATTTTAGCCAGTACATCTGAATATGAAGCTTTAATGCTGATGGTGTCGCCAATGTGCAGTTTTTCGGGCGTCCATGTGGGTACCATGCGACCGTACTGGAACAGTTTTCTGAATGGTTCAGGCTGGACTGATGTTATCTCGTATGATTTCGGAAGAAAGACCTGGGCTCTGATATCTGCATCAGGTGCAGCAGATGTCATGACATTTTTCCCCAAAACAACAGCCTGTGGCGCTTTGACCTGGACTGTGAGAGAATAACCGGAATTATCCTTTATTGCCAGATTTTCTGATGTATAACCTATGCGCCCGCTCCATTTTTTTCCTGGTTCAACAGGTTTATCGAAACTCACGATGATATTCGTTCCATCTGAAACTGTTTGCAGCTTCACAACAGGAGCATTAAAATTCATTTTCCCATCATCACTGATCGTTACTCCTGAACTTTGATTGGTATCTATTGTTACACCTGTTGGAACCGTAAATGAAAAACCTTCAAGGGCAGATGGACCTGGATTCTGGAGTTCAGCCTGTATGATCACTTCAACAAGACCGTTATCGCTAAGCGTTACATTCAGCACCCATCTGTTAAGGGAAACTTCGCCTGCTGAAGCTGGATAAGCAGTCAGCAGCAGTATCAGAAAATAGACCAGTAACTTCTTTGCCATGATTTTATCACAGTTTACATACAACATTCATAATTAATATCTTTTGCGCTGGGTAATCATTAAGTAGTTTCCACCCAATAAAAACAGATATGTTCCCCATCACACGCATGCGACGGCTTCGCAGGGATAAATTCCGTCCTCTTGTCCGTCAGACCGAACTGGATGTAAATGACCTTATATGCCCCATCTTTGTAGACGAGACTATAAAAGAACCAGTTGAGATTAGCTCAATGCCTGGATACTTCAATATACCTCCGGATATGGTCGCTGACGAGGCTAAGTGCATAGCCGACCTTGGCATCCCCGCAGTTATCCTGTTCGGAATACCGCATGAGAAGGACGAAACAGGCACTCACGCATACGGCGATGATGATGTCATCCAGGAGGCTGTGCGCGCCATTAAAAGCAATTGCGAAAAAGAAATTATTGTAATTACTGACCTTTGCCTGTGCGAGTACACATCCCATGGTCACTGCGGCATGGTGGATAATGACACTCATGAGATCCTTAACGACCCCACACTTGAAATACTCGGAAAAACCGCGGTGAGCCATGCCCGCGCCGGGGCGGACATCGTTGCGCCATCGGGTATGATGGACGGTATGGTCAATGCCATACGCTGCGCGCTTGATGATAACGGTTTCCTGAACACTCCAATAATGTCCTATGCCGCAAAGTATTCCTCAGGATTCTATGGTCCTTTCAGGGAGGCTGCCAAATCCGGATTCTCATTCGGTGACCGGGCTTCATACCAGATGGACCCGGGAAACTCGGATGAGGCTATGCGCGAGGTGGAGCTGGATATCGATGAAGGGGCTGACATCATTATGGTGAAACCCGCCTTGCCATACCTTGATATCATCTATCGCGTGAAAAAGCATTTCAAAATGCCTACTGCTGCGTATCAGGTGAGCGGGGAATATGCCATGATAAAAGCTGCAGCTATGAACGGATGGCTTGATGAGAAGAGAGTAATGTACGAATCGCTTTTATCCATCAAACGCGCCGGTGCGGACATGATAATTACTTATTTCGCCAAAGATATGGCGAAAATGCTTACTAAATAATGCCAGGATATAATACCCACAGGTGGTTTAATTACACGGTGTTTTTAATTATTGCCACTTTATTTTATTTCAGAGATTTAATATTCTTTGATATGGTGCAGTTCCTCGTACTGGGAGCAGGCTTTTTTGCGGGAACTGAATTCATTACCCCAGACCTTGATATCGAAAGCAGAGCGATAAAAAGGTGGGGAGCTTTCAGGGCATTGTGGCTTCCTTACAGACTGCTCTTCAAGCACGGGAAAAGTTCCCATAATATCGTGTACGGAGCAGTGGTGAGGCTTTTGTATATCGGTATTATCATTTTCGGTGTGTATTATCTCATGTTCAGGGTGTTTCCTTCCAATATGATTTTCCTGCCATTTGACTATGTTATTATTTTTATTGCCGGGATCATGATAGCGAATGCGCTGCATGTAATACTGGATATGCTGTTTTGAGGTGGGATGTAATAGGCGTCGAAGGCTGGTCGTTACACTTAAATATTATCTTCTCCATATATTATTGATTGATTAAACTGGTGATCGAGACTTGAGTATACACTTGAGCGCATATTTCATACTGGAATTGTTCATATTCGCGATAATAGCAGGATGCATAGCTGCTGAACCCGTAAACCAGCTTGAAAATCCATCGCCACAAATCCCGGAGTCTGTTCCTGTTGGCAATGCGACTGTTATTTCTCCATCTGAAACAACTACAACTGCCGCAGTCCAGCCAGAGGAAAATTATTCTGAGGCTGTGGAAGTGGATTACCGTGAGTATGTGGACTGGTTCATGTCATATAATATAAATATCAGGGGATATACGCGTGAGGAATATGTATGCGGTCAGTACACTGTTGATATGTTAAACGCCTCGAAAAAAGCCGGATTCAAAGCATATTTCGGCGCCGTCAGGTTCTCAGATGGCACAGGACATGCGCTTGTGGCGTTCAAATCCACATTTTCCGGTTATACTTCATGGTATTTCTTTGAACCGCAGACAAACAACCGGATGACTCCCCAGACGATAAACGGGATCCTTCAGGAAAAAATGGGAGAAACCGTTACTGAAGTAACAGTGTACGGATATTATGATGATGGAGGAGATAAGGACCCCGCTACATGGCGCTTTGCTTATCCCCTGTATAACCAGAAATATTAAAGCTACTGTATCGTGACTTTCAGCATCTTGTCGCCCTGTTCAATCTTCTTCACAACATCCTGTCCTTCGATGACCTGCCCGAACACCGAATGCTTCCCGTCAAGGTGGGGTTGCGGGTCTTCTGTGATAAAGAACTGGCTCCCCCCGGTATTTGGACCTGCATTAGCCATAGACACCGCCCCTTTAGTGTGTTTCAACTTTGGGCTAAATTCATCTCGTATCTTATATCCGGGACCGCCAGTTCCATCTCCTTTAGGGCATCCGCCCTGTATCATAAAACTGCGAATTACCCTGTGGAATTTAAGCCCATTGTAGAATCCCTTCTGCGCCAGGTCTATGAAGTTCTTTGTGGTTATGGGTGCTTCTGATTCCTTGAGTTCAAATTTTATCGTTCCTTTTGGTGTTTCTATGATGGCTGTTCGGTTTGGCATAAGTATCGTGGGGACTTAAGGGGGTTATTGTATATGTGCTTTTTGAATTCTCATCTAATACAAAGAATTATAGTTAATGAAGTTGAAAGTAAATACTAATAAATTTGAAATATGTTCAAGGGTATAAAGAGAACCAGTTTAACAAGTATCCTGATAAATGGGGACAATAAATGACTGCAGAAATAGCAATAATGAATAAACAGGCAATAGCTCTTGCATCAGATAGTGCCGTTACAATGTCGCAAGAATTAGGGGAAAAGATTAAAACTTCTGCAAACAAACTTTTTGCTCTGTCTAAATATCATCCTGTCGGTGTAATGGTAGCTCGCTGCAATGGCTGAAACACTCGTAAACTTAACTTCTTTCGCACGAAAAGTTAAACTTGGATCTGAAACAGTAGGAGGGCCTATTGACGTTGCAGTTATTTCAAAAGGCGATGGTTTTATCTGGATTAAAAGAAAACATTATTTCAAACAAGAACTAAATCCTCAATTTTTTGCTAAATATTATAAGGAGGAAATTAAATATGGTGAAACGTAAAGAAAAAAAAGTTTTTTGCTCTATGATAGAATTTAAAAAAGAATATTTCCCCAAGTCCTCTGAAAAGCAAATACCAAACGAACCTAAAAACGCTCGTGACTTAGGAATTAGATGGGCAAAAGAATCTTTAGATAAAATCAAAGATCAATTGAAGGAATTATAAGATTTGGTTCCATTCTTCCCATCCCTAAAACCATGACTACTGTGAAGAAAGAGAAAAGAGAGCTCCAGAAAGGCATTTTCGCCCGGGTCGAAATCTGCCCGAAATGCGAAGATGAGTGGATAGATGAAAAAGGATATGAAGAACTCTATAACCTGTTCACACGAAAGACATTTAAAATTGGCGGAAGCCTTGCGGTAAGGATACCAAAGGAGATCGCAAACGTAATCGGATTAAAAGAAGGCTCTGAAGTAAAGGTTGCAGTAAAAGAGAAGAAAATCGTAATTGAGGCTGCCTGAAAAAACAAAATCAAAATACTTAGACTCATAATCCTAAGAATTATGAGTCTATTCGTAACTTGAGTCTCTGAACAATCCCATCAAACCCGCCATCAAAACTTGCCAGGTATTCGATATCCCTCGTCTTCATCAGTTCTATGGTCGAATTGCAGCATGTCCTTTTCCTTATTTCCAAGTATAAAATCCCTTATTTCAATAGCCTTTTTGACATCTCCTGTTTTGTAAAGTGCAAAAGTCACAGCTTCATCAAAAACCATGTTCGAGGTATATGCAGCCCCATGCTTATTTTCTATAATATCATCAATAAGACCGGAGGCTTGCGCATGGAGCTTGTCCTTCTCATTAGCATAGGCAATGAATATGCCCGCATCGATGAATATACTCATCTTCTGGCTCCGTAAACTACAAAATCAATTTCTTCTTCGCTGGTCTCAACACCCCAATCGCTCTGGAGACTTCTTATTTTCTTTTTTTCTTTCTCTGATAAGGGAAGCTTAGAGAGCCTACCGAAGAAGTTATTTTTTCTCGACCTGACAAATTCTATGAGCTGTGAGAACAATTCCTGCTGGGTTATTTTCTTACCTGCTTTGAGAGTCAATTCAGCCTGAAGCATGTCAAAAATATGTTTATCTTTTTCATGGATCTTGATATTTTCACTCATAATTAGAAAGATAACTTTATCTTTTATATACTTTTCTACAAAATAAGATAACACCCGCAATTACCGAATAAACCACGGCGACCGACCAGACCATTATATCCAGCGGATTTTTAATGAACCTCGCCCAGAGGAAGATGTAGCAGATACCTAACATGAATCCAGAAACAAAACGGGTTGTATTGCTGCCTTTCCAGAGGTTATATTTATCAAGACCCCAATCGACAATTGCAGGTATAGGGAAAGCAAATATAATAAGCAATTGCAAGATGTGAGGAATGTTTACTGCAAGCAAGAACAATAAAATAGTCGCTATTATTCCAAGATAAATCCCGGTGCATCGAGTGCACAACCGAATATTGGTGTTGAAAATCCGAAAACGAAGAGTTTTATGAAATTGGGCGGGTTCGTGATGTGCAATTAACGCCAAAACCCGATCCTCACCCACTTCATTGAACACTCTTTTAAGATCAGAAAAAATAGGAATCGATCTCTTTGTATTACTGTCCGAAATCTTTATATGTTCGTAAGTACTATTACCATATGTAAGAAAAACTTACACATGAAACAAATAATAAAAGGTGAAATTACAATGAACAAAAAAACGATTGTCGCAATTGCAGCTATCCTTGTCGTCCTGGGAGCAGGCATCGCTGTGGCAAGACCCGCTGCATCTGATGGCGGCTTCTGGAACGGTATGATGGGCGGCTTGAACAATGGAATAAACGGAATAATGGGCTATGGCATGATGGGTCAGGGCAACGGCTATGGCGGCATGATGGGACAGGGTAACGGCTTCGGAGACATGATGGGTCAGGGCAATGGCTTCGACGGCATGATGGGTCAGGGCACAGGTAACGGAACAATGGGCGGATGCGGCGGTTATGGAACCGCGGACGCTGTAACAGGGACTCCCATAACCATCGAGCAGGCAAAGGGATCAGTGGAGAAATACCTTGAAACCACAGGAAACCCTGACCTTGCTATAACCGAAGTCCTGGAATTCGATAACCACTTCTATGTAGGTATCAAGGAGAAGAGCACAGGCACTCATGCCTTCGAGCTTCTGGTCAACAAATATACTGGCGCTGTGGTGCCTGAAATGGGACCTAACATGATGTGGAACACCAAATACGGTCACATGACATTGAATACCCAGGAAAGCAACACAGTGACAGAGAAGCAGGCGATCGAAATAGCGCAAAAATATCTCGATACCGCACAGCCTGGAACAGAAGTTGAAGATGCGGATGCATTCTATGGATACTACACGCTTGAAGTCAATAAAGACGGAAAGCTCTACGGGATGCTGAGCGTGAACGCCAATGCGGGCGCAGTCTGGTACCATAACTGGCACGGAACGTTCGTAAAAATACTGGAAGTCAAGTGATCTTCCGGTATTTTTCAGTTCCTTTTATTTTAAATACATTGCGCATCTTTTAGTTATCTGGTGAAACGGTGGACAAAAAATCACTGGCGCAGTTACTGGATGCTCTTGGAAACGAGCACAGCTTAAAGATAATGTCTATCCTTGCCGGCGGAGAATATTTTGTGTCAGAACTCGCAAAGATGGTCGGGATATCCCGTCCGCTCCTGTATCTGCATCTTAAAAAACTTGAGAACGCAGGTCTTGTGGAGAGTGAGATACGCCACTTCGAAGAACCGCCATATACTAAAAAATTTTACAGAGCAAAGAACTTTGAATTAATACTATCATTAGATAGAATCAAGGAGATCGTATCTTTGGAGGAAAAATAATGCAGATGATGGATTTTATGAGCACGGGAACAGCAACAAACACCCTTGTCATCGTAGTGATAATATTTGGATGGAAAAAGTACTAAAGACCGTGGAGTGAAAACATTGTGCTCTCAGATTCTGAAAAAGATGCCCTGAAAAAGAAATTTGCGGCGCTGGTGAGTGATGTGGAGCTTGCGGTATTTACGCAGGAACTTGAGTGCCAGTTCTGCAAAGAGACGCGAGAACTTATGCTCGAACTTTCGACCCTGTCCACAAAGCTAAAAGTAAAAATCTACGACTTCGTCAAAAATGGGGATGAAGACCTCAAATACAACATAAAAAAGATCCCGGCTATCGCCATGATCGGGAGCAGGGATTACGGTGTCAGGTATTACGGCGTGCCTGCGGGCTATGAATTTGCAGCCTTTGTGGATGATATCATTGATGTTTCACGGGGCACGACATCATTATCAGAAACCTTGAAGAAAAAGATCGCAGAGATAAAAAAACCCGTTCATCTGCAGGTATTCGTCTCTCCCACATGCCCGTACTGCCCGAAAGCTGCCAGGCTCGCGCACCAGTTCGCGATCGAAAACGAGTCGATACGGTCGGATGTCATTGAAATGACAGAATTCCCCCATCTTGTCCAGAGGTACAGCGTTATGAGCGTCCCGCATGTGGTTATTAACGAGGATACATCGTTCGTAGGAGCGCAGCCTGCCGAGGTCTTTATCGAGCAGATAAACATGGCGCTAAGGGCGAGCTATAATCCGATGTACTCATAATTGCTAACATAACTTTATTTCGACAGGATTTATGCGATCAACAGGATAAAAAGAGAAATTTATCCTGTCCATCCTGTTCGTATATACTACATCCTTGCAAGAATAATTAAGCATTCTTGCACCTACATAAAAGTAGGTCGAGAGGGTAACGAAAATGTTTCTAAAGACAAGTCCGATATCTGCATAAAAGACCAATCATGGAACGATTGAGAAGAGATAGGAATTTCCAAATGTTATTTATCGAAAGCCAGCAAATTACTGATCATGGTCTTTGTGACATACTTCAAATGCTTCCGCTGCGCGCGCCGTTATAAACCCCATGAAATAGAAAAACTGCCCATCCCCAGGTGCAGTAACTGCGGTTCTTCTCTCGATGCAGAATACGACTATAAATCCATCCAGAAGATAATCCTCCGCGACGACTTCATGCGCAGCAAGCCAGCGCACTGGAAGTACTGGGCTTTCATGCCTGTAAAAGACCTCTCCAGGATAATCACTATGGGCGAGGGCGGCACACCCCTCCTTGAGAACAGGAGGCTATGGAAAAAAGGGAGACTCCTGATAAAATACGAGGCATCGAACCCCACAGGCTCTTTCAAGGACAGGGGCTCATCGCTTGAGATAACAAAGGCGCTTGAGTTCGGAAAGCGCAGGGTGGCTCTTGCTTCCACGGGCAACATGGGCGCGTCAGTTGCAGCGTACGCAGCTTACGCCGGGCTTGAATGCAAAGTGTTCGTTCCTGATATCGTGGGCAGGGAGAAACTCACGCAGATGAAAGCTTACGGAGCAGAGACGGTACTGGTGGAAGGGGATTACGCCGTGGCTATGAAACAGGCTGAGGACTATGTGGTCTCAAACACAGATTCCTTCCTGACCGGTGACTATCCATGGCGCAGTGAAGGAACAAAGACCATAGGTTTTGAGATAGCAGACCAGTTGTACTGGCACGTGCCCGATCACGTTGTCGTGCCTGTGGGCAACGGCACACTTATATGGAGCATCTTCGAGGCGTTCAGGGAACTTTCGCTTGTGGGGATCACGGACAGGGTACCGCACATAATAGGGGTGCAGGTCGAGAACTGCGATCCCGTGGTGCATGCCTGGGAAAATGAGCTTGGCGAGATAATCCCGGTAAAAGACCCGCAGACCGTGGCTACGGCTATCGCATGCGGCGACCCGATAGACGGCATCGCGGCGCTTCAGGCGATACGCGAGTCCGACGGCGAAGCTGTGCGGGTGAGCGATGCGCAGGCTCTGTCGGCGAGGGATATCCTTGCTGCGAACGGTATTTTCGTCGAGCCAAGCGGCGCCGTGGCTTATGCCGGGATATTGAAAAAGAAGCTTGAAGGGACAGTGGTGGCTGTTGCGACCGGACACGGGTTGAAGGATATGTACGGGCTGGGATAATCCCGTACTTGCGACTTTCACCGCATACGGCTCAAGCATCCCATAACCCTTTGATATCGGGCGGCAGTTTTCAATTCTGCCTCTGTAATTCCAGCTTACAGCCCAGTAACACTTCCAACTTTACAGCGATTCCTTTTTCCAGAATAAATTAAAAAGTCTCTCAAAACAAACAGAAAAATATATAAGCAAGTAAATTTGATGATTATATAAACGAGCAAAAACATCGCTCAATATTGCATATATGGATTTAATTAATATTAAAACTTTTATAAAAAAATAGAAATTGAGCGCCCAAAAGGCAAAGTGGTTATTCTTCTTAAAAACGGGGAAAACGGGATAGGTTTAACTCAGGTTTAAGAGAAATGATCGTTACAAAACACATATCCCTGGATAAGGACTGCGTGGAGAAGATGAGACCCTATGTCGAAAAGCATCAGGGTAATTTCAGCGCTGCAATGAGGGAGATAATAGATAAGGCTGGAAAATCCGGTCTGCCATTTAACTCCTCTGCAATAGATAATTCTCTGTTCAAATGGATGCTAACTGAGGTATGCACCTTCACCCCGGATGATATACTTGATGAAATGATCGATCCCATGCTGATCAATTCAATAAGAAAGCTCGAAAGTTTTGTTAATTTCAGATTCCAGGATCTTGGATGGCATACAGAAATCTCATTAAAATGTGATAATGATGCGTTCCCCTCAGATATTTTGATGGAAATAAAGGGAGAGAACCAGAAAATGAAGTTCATCGCTGGAATAATGTCCCGGTATCTTGTTAAGAATTCACTTGACCGTTCCCCTCTTGAGATAAATTCTATGTTGAATTTTAATGAAGGGATCAAGATCGAACTATCGCGATCGAACAGAAACGATGCCGTCAATAGCCTTGCTGCATTTTTTGGAGGGATAGATGAAGTAATAAAGATCATTAAGAGCAATCCGGTTTTCTGGAAAGCCATAATCTCCAGGCATCATTTAAGCAATTACAATATGGTCACTGTACACCGGAATTACTTTGAGGAACTTCTGGCTAACAGCATACCGCTCGGGGAAATAACGATAGAAAATCTCGCCAAAAGACCGATCCAGGAAATACCTCTGAACAATATGCTTGCTCTTATAAAGGATGTCTATGAGACCGCCAGGGTGGTCGACAGAGTGGAGATCGATAAGGACAATATCATATTGTTCCATAATTACAGGAACAAGGATGCAATAGAAAAACTGAAGAAGATACTTGTCTCGCTGCTTGAGACGAATGGTCATTTATATGATGCGAAATCCACTGCCAATATGATCGTTCTGACGCACAGACCCGATGTGGGTTTAAAGATCAATGAAGTCGTAGAAACTCTGAAAACAAGCAGCAGCAGAGTTGACCAGGAACTGGTAATGTTCATGGCGTTCCTGAAGGGTTTAAAGAACATCCCTGATATCCCCCTGTCACTTACATCCCTGGGCAGAAGAATGGGCAAAACCCTGATGCAGGAATACGAAAAGGAGAACGTCATCAGGAAATGGGACCTTGAGAACTTCAAAAAGGCATTCGAGATGATAAATTCTAAACTTCACACTGAAAGCGAATGGAAACTTGACGGGAATAATCTCCTCTATACGGTGAAGAGATGTAATATCGCCAATGAAGGAAATAAATTTGATACATGTATCTGCCATACCTCAAGGGAAGCCTTCAAAGGCGCAATGAATTATGCATTCGGAAATACAGCAAAATTAGAGATCAAGAAATTATTATCACATGGGGACGAATATTGCCAGGTCATAATACAGCTTCCGTGAACTACCCAACCCTAAATGGCTTGGGCGTACCGCTGCATCGGCTCCCTGCTTGGGAGTCCTTGACGGTCTTGAATTCCCGTAGTTCCTACGGTACAGCCTGGTCTATTCTCTATTAATATCGCAGACACTTGATCCCTTCCCATCACAAGACCACAGGAAGGACAAATATGTACCCTCACTGAAAGGTCTTTCGGGACACTGAAACCACAAATACAGGTCTGTGATGTTCCTGAAGGATTAACGAATTCAACTATCTTCCCGGCACATTCTGCCTTGGATTTCGTGAAATTCATTAACTGATACCATCCTGCATCTGATATGGATTTAGCAAGACGATGGTTCTGCACCATGTTCTTTATCTGTAAATCCTCGAATTTGATGAGATCATAGGTATCTACCAGATGTCTTGATAGTTTATGAGCAAAATCTTTTCTCTTATTTCTGATCCTTCGATGTACTTTTGATACTATCACCCGCTGCTTATTCCTTTTTCCTGATCCTTTCTTTTTTCGGCTTAACCGCTTCTGTTCCTGCGTTAATTTATCCTCAGATTCTCGCAAGAACTTTGGTGGTTTGATCTGTTCCCCGTTGCTCAGGGTTATCAAATCGATTAAGCCAACATCGATTCCTGTTCTGGTCTTGATCTCGACCGGGATAGGTTCTTCTATTTCACATGAAAAGGAAACATACCATTGATCGATATCTCTTTTGATGGTACAGGTCTTGATTTTTCCTTCGATCTTTCGATGCAGGATGATCTTGAAAGTTCCTATTTTCGAAAGAATAAGTTTTCCATCTTTCAGTTCAAAACCAGATTGTGGATATGTGAAACTATTATACCTGTCCCGCCCCTGAAACCGGGGATAACCGAAGCCATTAAAGAAATTCTTGAAACTTCTATCCACTCTTTTCAGGACGTTTTGGAGTACCTGAGAGTGAACTTCGTTTTGAAAATCGGTTTTTGATCCTGATAGGTCGTTTGCCTGATCATAATAGTTTACCCATTCCGGTTTTCCCCATGGGAATACATCAAATATTTTTTTTAATCGGTTAAGCTCTGCCTGTCGTTTTCTTTCAGCAAGAGAATCGTTATAGAGATATCTGCATGTGGAAAGGGTTCTAATAGAATTGACCTCAGAATTCTTGTTTGGATATGCCCTGAACTGATATGTTTTTCTCATGCGCTATCGACATTATTTTTAGAATATATATTGCTTATGATAGTGGGGTGAAAGTGTTTATTCCAAGGGGTACGATGCTACTTCGGTTGTACCCCTTCCCTGAGTTCCTCGTACATCATTTCTTTGTCTCTCTTCAATTCGGCTTCCCTGCGAGCCAGCACTTTCATAGCTTCGGTCGGCTTTATGCTCACGCTGATCCTGTGTTTCCTTTCCTTCATGTATTCAAGGAAACTATAGGTCATGTAAACTACGAATGCAGCCGGTATGAAGAATAGCCATCCCACGGTAAAGGTGATGAAAGTTTCTGCGGGATAAAGATATGCCGCCATCATAAAACCCATTGCCGCAGTTATTGCCACAATATATTTCAGCCGGGTGTCCATATTTTATCACCTCTTCAATCTAATATATCTAATGACAATATCAAAAGTCTATTTGGTAAGACTCAGGTCAGAAATCAGCAGCAAACGCCACAAAAACTATATTATGGTACTTTCGATACAATAGATACGGATATATGAACCTCTATCATTCCGTATATCCAAAATTATGGATTATTTGTCTTTGAAGACCATTTTTAGATTATCATGTCGCAGATAGAGTGAAAAAATACATTCATTCTTTATTTTGGAGCAGAGAATCCACGATAGAGTTGAGCGTGACTAAAAGAGGGAACTTTGTCCCAGTATGTTCTCAATCACTTCTTTAACATTGTCATTTCATATGTTAAATCAAGGAGTGATAGAATATGGAAAATCAGACAAACAAAAATCAAATGAAGTATCTGGCAGGTGTTGTCGCTGCCGCAATTTTTCTGGCAGCCGCGTATAACCTTCCGACCGAAACCTTCTTCGGGGTCTTTGCCGCAGGATTGTTCCTGATCCCGGCAATGCTCTTTGTATATATTGTCCAGAAGATTTAATTATGATCACACGACACATCTCACTTGACGATGACCATGTTGAAAAGATGAGACAATATATTGAAAAACACAACGGCAACTTCGCAGCGGCTCTCAGGGAAATGATCAATCTTGCAGGAAAATACAGCCAGCGTTCGAGATCATCCGCTATCGATAAGTCTTTACTTAACTGGACGCTCTCAGAGATAGAGGACGTACTTATCCCTGACGATGTGCTGGATGAGACCATAAACCCCATGTTGATGAACTCCATGGGAGATATGGAAGAACACCTGAAGCGCAGGTTTGAAGAACTTGAATGGGACATCAATTTCACCCTGAAAGCTGATCGCGACTCGTACCCTTCAGATGTGCTTCTGGAAATAAAAGGCGCGTTTCAAAAAATAAAGTTCGTGGCGTCCATGGTTTCCCAGTATCTGGTGAAGAACTCAATTAAACAGGCGCCTCTTGAGATAAAGAAGGTCATGAAGTCCACTGAATGCATAAAGGTCGAGCTTTCAAGATCGAATAAAAAGGATGCGCAGAACAGTCTTTGCGCCTATTTCGGAGGACGGGATGAAGTAATGAAGACTATTAAGAGCCGTCCTGCTTTCTGGAAATCTTTGATCAACAGGCATCTTCTTAGCAACTACAATATGGTCACAGTCCACAGGAACTATTTTGAAGATATCCTTGCGAACAGGATACCCATGGGTGAGATCACAATAGAGAACCTGGCAAGAAAACCGGTGCGGGATATACCATTAGCAGAGATGCTCTTCCTGATCAAGGACGATTATGAGACATCCAGGATCGCTGATAGGGTAGACATCGATAAAGACACTATCGCGCTATTCCATAATTTCAGGACAAAAGAGGCGATAGAAAAATTGAAAAAAAGCCTTGTCATGCTTCTGGAATCTAACGGTCATTTATATGACGCAGCCTCTGTAGCCAACATGATCGTGTTGAGGCACAGACCAGATGTGGGTACGAAGATCAATGAGATAGTTGACGGTCTCAGGTCGAGTAACAGCACTCTTGACCAGGAATTACTGGTGTTCATGGCATATCTGAAAGGTATCAGGGACATACCTGATATTCCCATGTCCCTGACAGCTCTTGGCAGGAGGACGGGCATTTCCCTTATGCAGGAATACGAACGTGAGAACAACATCAAGAACTGGGATCCGGGCACTTTCAGCAAGGCTCTTGCTGTCATCGATTCCAGGCTTCACAGGGAGAGTGAATGGAAACTGAACGGGAACAGCCTTCTATACACTGTCAGGAAATGCAATCTTGCAACTGACGGGAATGCATTTGATACATACGTATGCCGCACTGCCAGGGAGACTTTCAAAGGCGCATTGAATTATGCATTTGGGAACAGAGCAGAATTGAATATCAATAAATTGGTAACTCATGGAGATAATTTTTGTGAGGTGATGATACGAATTCTATGAAAAGGAAAGTCCTGAGAAATGAGGGCGGCAAAATAATGGCATTTCTATTCCTCGCTGGAATATTCTTTACCGGGGTTGCGGCTGCGCAGGTGAATAATGGGGATGTATCCTGTTTCCACTGCCATACAAGACAGGTAAGTGAGTTTGAGAAAAGTGTACACTTCAATAATAATATTTCGTGCACTGACTGCCACGGCGGGGACATTAAGATCAACGGCAGCATAGTATCCATAAACGTCATGACAAAGACTTTTAAAGGCTCGCCTTCAAGAGCGAACCTGACGGCTTTCTGTTCAAAATGCCATGCACAGGCAACTTCGAAATATGAAAAAAGCATACACTGGAAGAAAGTTATCGAAGGAAGGGCGGAAGCGGCTTCATGTATTGACTGCCACGGCGTCCATAATATCCTGTCCTCTAAAAACAAAGACTCTCCAACATATGTTGTTAATTCATCCTTAATGTGTGCGGGCTGCCATGAAAACCAGACAAAAATGCAGGCGTTGTACTATGGAATTAAAACCGACAGATTTGATACATACAAAAAGTCGTATCATTACAAATCTTATGTGGGCGGCGGAAGGCTGCTTGCTACCTGTTCTGACTGCCATGAGAATCACGATACAAAACCCGAAGATGATCCTGAGTCTGCAATAAATCCGGCGAACCTGCCCACAACCTGTGGGAAAACAGGCTGTCATCCAGGTGCTAACAATGTCTATGTTTATGGCGGTAGGATCCATGAAGAACAGTCAGTTAACTTCTTCTTCATCGATGTCAAATCGCTTGTAACATACTTCTACATAATAATGATACTCTTTGAACTGACATTTACATTCGGGCTTATTTTCCTGGGTATTGCTTCAGGATTCGATATAGGAAGGAGGAAAAATCATGACTGAATTAAAATTCAGAAGGTTCACGCTCAACCAGCGGATACAGCATATCATATTCTTTACGACCTTTATACTGCTTGCATACACGGGTTTCCCGCTTAAGTTCCCTGATGAATGGTGGGCGAAATGGATGATAGCCTCTGTTGGCGGCTTTGATAACAGGACACTTATCCACCACTATTCGGGTCTGCTGATGATAGGCGTGTCTGTTTATCATGTGGTGTTCCATCTCCTGGAGAAGCCGCGATTTGATGTATTGTTCAATCTGCAGGACCTCAAAGACTTCAATCAGCAGATGAAGTATTATCTGCGGCTTTCTGATAAGCATCCCGAATTCGGGAGATACACCTGGAAGCAAAAGTTCGAGTATTTCGGGGCAGGATTTGGGGCTGTAGTCATGGGTTTCACCGGACTATTGATGTGGAAGCCCTTCGAAGCGATGCAGTATTTCCCGATCGGCGTAGTCCAGATAGCCAACCTGTTCCACACATGGGAAGCTGTCCTTGCTTCTCTTGCAGTGTTCATAGGGCATTTCTATGATGAGCACTTTGGGAAGTTCCCGAACATTTCATGGATAACAGGCAATATCTCAGAAGAAGAGATGCGACATGAGCATGCCCGGGAATATGAAGAAGCGATGAAGGATCAGGAACCCGAAGATGAAGCGGCAGAAATGGATCATGGAAAAGATACCGGACTTATTATGGCTTTTGCAAAATCAGCGTTCACCATTATCTTCCTGGCTATCACAGTCTGGATGCTCTGGATCTCGTACCATGTGCTGATGGATGCGATAACCACATATATATTATAAAAAAATCGTTCTTTCCCGTATTTCTTGCCATCAAAGGCGATCTTATGTCATAAATGGCAAAAAGCCGACAGATTTGTGGTCAGATACTTATTTACCATTGTCATTGGATAAATTATCATAAGAGTGGATATTAGGTTTGTGCTGGATATGATCAGGACACTAAATGCAGGTGGTTAAATTGGCAGTCATGAAACACATCTCACTTGATGATGAGTATGTGCAAAAGATGACGCCATACCTGGAAAAAAGTGGCGGCAATCTATGCGCCGCCATCAAAGATATCATAAACCGGGCTGGAAAGCACAGCGTGCGCCAGAATTTATCTGCTATTGATACTGGTTTGTTCAACTGGATGCTTGAAGAAGTCGGGGATATCCTTGTCCCTGATAAAGTACTGGGTGAAATATTTGATCCCGGGCTTATTACTTCGATGTCAAAATTCGAAAGATCCGTAAGGCAGAGGCTGGAAGAACTTGATTGGGATATCGATATTGTTTTTAAATATGACTCAGAAACATATCCATCAGAGATTTTGATAGAAATGAGGGGTTCCCGTCAAAAAACTAAATTCCTGGCACGCCTGCTGTCACAGTATCTTGTCAGGAACTCACTCGTTAATGCACCGCTTGAGATAAAATTCGTTGTTAATATTAATTCATGTATAAAAATTGGGTTTTTCAGGTCAAATAAGAAGGATGCCCTGATGAGCCTTATTAACTTTTTCGGAGATTTGAATGAAATAATGAACGTTATGAGGGACCGTCCTGATTTCTGGAGAAATATTATCCACAGGCACCTGTCAAGCAATTACAATATGGTGACAGTACACAGGAATTATCTTGAAGATATTTTTACTGATAAGATGCCTGCCGGAGAAATAATGATAGAGACAATGGCAAAAAAACCAATACACGATATTCCCTTAAAAGAGATGCTCGCTCTTATAAAAAAGGTCTATGAGGCGGCAAGGGTTGTTGACAGGGTGGATATAGATAACGATACGATAATCGTGTCCCATTATTATAGAAATAAAAATGCCGCAGAGAGATTGAAACATGGACTTGTCATGCTTCTGGAATCAAACGGTCATCTATACGATGCAAAAACTACCACCAATCTGATCGTGCTCAGACACAGACCTGATGTTGGGATGAAAATAAATGAAATGGTCGACCACATGAAAACAAGCAGCAGTACCGTGGATCAGGAATTAATGGTGTTCATGGCTTTTCTTGAAGGGCTTCGCAATATGCCGGACATACCAATATCCCTTACCGTACTTGGCAGGAGGATCGGCAAGTCGCTGTTGAAGGAGTATGAAATAGAGAATGGGATCAAGAACTGGGACCTGGAACGCTTCAAGAATGCCATGGAAACCATCGACTCCAGGCTCCACAGGGTGAGTGAATGGAAATTGGTGGACGGACATCTGTTATATACGATCCGGGAATGCAACATTACTGAAACCGGGGATACCTTTGACCGTTATATCTGCCATACTATGAGGGAAGTTTTCAAGGGGGTACTGAACCAGGCATTCGGGAATAAGGCAGAACTGAAGATCAACAAATTGATATCGCACGGAGATGGTTTCTGTGAGGTGTCGATAAAGATACAGTGAGTATGCCATCTTATGTCATAAAATGACATAATTTGCCATTTTATGCCAATCCATGGTTTTAATGCTATTTTATTGACAAATATTGTTTTGAGATTGGCATTGGATAGTCTATTATGGTGATAGAATATGAAATCATGGGTGAAATATGTTGCAACAGTTGTAGTTGGCGCCACAGTGATGGGGGCTGCATATCTCCTTCCCATGGGAGCCTTCCAGGCTTTCGTGATAGGGTGGCTGTTCCTCATTCCTGCGACCTTTGCTGTATACATGGTGTTCTCGCTGAAAGAATACATGCAGGACAGGAATAACAGGATCGTAGTTTCAGTAAAACCCACTGAAGCAATGAAAGCGCTGGCGCGCAGGGAAGCTGCTCTGAAGATGGAAAAAGAACTCCTCTATGAAGAGCTGCAAAAATAGACGGGAACGGAGGGAATAATATGATAGTCACAAGACACATCTCTCTGGACAACGACTGCATCGATAAGATGCAGCCTTATGTCCAAAAACATAATGGCAATTTCAGCGCCGCAGTAAGGGAGATTATAGACAGGGCAGGCAAATACAGTTCCCTC
Source organism: Methanobacteriota archaeon (assembly GCA_043729865.1). Classification (GTDB taxonomy): domain Archaea; phylum Halobacteriota; class Methanosarcinia; order Methanosarcinales; family Methanoperedenaceae; genus Methanoperedens. The sequence goes on along the minus strand of JAYTKX010000111.1, from coordinate 9,067 downwards.
CGAAATTCCTCTTCTATTGATTCTTCACTGTTCAAATGGATGCTTACAGAGATCGACGGCAGACTTGTGCCTGGGAGCTTACTGGATGAGATAGTGGATCCTTCGCTGATAAATTCCATGAGGAAACTTGAGGAGCATCTGCGCAACAGGTTCAATGACCTTGAATGGAACATTGAGCTTGCAATAAGATCCGATGGTGATTCATCTCCCTCTGACGTGCTGATCGAAATAAGAGGCGCTCCCCAAAAAATAAAATTCGTTGCATCGATCATATGCCAGTACCTTGTGAAGAATTCGCCTGAGAACGCATCGCTCGGGATCCGGTCGATCGGCAATTTCAGCGATTTCATGAAAATCGAACTATCAAGATCTAATAAAAAGGATGCACAGAACAGTTTGTATAGTTTCTTCGGAGGGATGGATGAAGTGATAAAGGCGATAAAGAGCAGACCTTCTTTCTGGAAGACCGTTATCGATGGACATCTGTTAAGCAATTACAGTATGGTCACTGTCCACAGGAATTATTTCGAGGACCTGCTTGCAGGAAAAATACCAATGGGCGAGATTACCATTGAAACCCTGGCAAAAAAGCCCATACAGGAAATACCCTTAAAAGAGATGCTTCCATTAATAAAAGAAGTTTACGAGACCTCCAGGGTCGTGGACAGGGTGGAGATAGACCAGGAAACCGTAATACTGTTCCATAATTATAGGAATATTGAAGTTATCGATAAATTGAAGAAGAGCCTGGCTGCGCTTCTGGAAGCTAGCGGTCATTTATATGATGCAAAGTCCACAGCCAATATGATAGTCCTGACGCACAGACCCGACGTTGGCATAAAAATAAACGAGATCGTTAACAACCTGAAGATCAGCAACAGCAGGGTGGACCAGGAATTGATAATGTTCATGGCTTTCCTGAAAGGGCTCAAGAACATCCCTGACATACCAATGTCGCTTACGCTGCTGGGCAGAAGAATGGGTAAGTCCCTGATGCAGGAATATGAACGGGAGAACAGTATCACGAAGTGGAACCTGGAGGCTTTCCAGAGCGCTTTCGGTGCAATAGATTCCAGGCTGCACAGAGAGAGCGAATGGAAAATGGACAGGAACAATCTCGTGTATACTGTCAGGAAATGCAATATCGTGACTGAGGGAAATACGGTAGATAAATGCGTCTGCCAGACCATACGCGAAACCTTCAGGGGGGCTGTTAATCACGCGTTTGGCGCGCAGGCGCAGTTGGAGATCAGGAGTTTGTTATCTCACGGAGACAATTGTTGTGAGGTGTTAATACGAGTACCATGAAAGCAGAGCGGATCAGAAATCAAAAAACAAGGGACATGATAGGAAAAAAATTGAAAATGAACGGAGGATTTTATGGAAACATTTGTTGAATACATGACATACGTTAAAGGGCTCGGATATTTACTGGTAGTTGCATTCCTATTTGCATTCATTACTTTCTGGATGCTTGTACAGACGAAAAATAAGGATATTATAAAAAGCGTCCCGATTCTGGTAGCGATATGGCTGGTTTTTGGTGTAGCATCAGCATTTGTTTCAAACGGTCACAATTCAAATGGGACTAGCGCGAATGAACAATCAGAACCTGCAATCGCAGTGACTGTGTTCCCTGAATATTACAGCAACGGCAGCCCTGCCACGATCACTGCACACAGGGCTGAAAAATGGCTGGGAGTGAACGGATCGGAGTATCTTGCCATCAGCTACGGATCAGCAGCGAATTTCCATACGGTGATGAGCTCTAAAGTAGCCTGCAGGGACTGCCACCATAACAGCGGTGATGATATCCATGCCTGTAAGGATTGTCATAGTACCCCGTTCAATCCGGATGATATGACAAAACCCGGGCTCAAGGCTGCTATTCACGGAAGATGCATGTACTGTCATAAAGAGGTATTCGGCGGACCTGAAGGATGCAAGTTATGCCACACCCTGGGCGCCCCAACGACCGTTGTTGTGCCTGCACCCGCAATACCCCACACGCTGACCTGGGAACAGTGCATCCGCTGCCACCCTGATGGGATACCGGGCGGGCAGAGCATAAAGATCGTATATCACGATTTCTGCATCAAGTGCCATACAAAAGGCATTGCAGGGGCTGCGAAGCTGCCATCTGACCATGCAGGGCGTACCGGCGATACATGCAAGGGCTGCCATAAGCCCACAGGAGGATAAACTATGAAAATGAGCAGACGCGATTTTGTAAAGATCGGAGGTTCTATGGTTGCAATGAGCCTCCTTGGTACCCAGTCGGCATCCGCCGGCGCACATAGTTTTACCGGATACCCTGACCGCTACGGCATGCTATCTGACCTGACGCGGTGCATAGGATGCCGCCGCTGCGAAGCAGCATGCAACAAGGCGAACAACCTTCCGGCTCCAAAGACCTCATTCGAGGATACATCGGTGTTTGAGGAAAATAGGAGACCGTATGTAGCGGACGTTCAGTCATATACTGCGGTGAACCGTTTTGAAGTGGATGGAAAGACGGTCTATCGCAAGGTGCAGTGCATGCACTGCGAGGAGCCGGCATGCGTCTCAGCCTGTCTTGTTGGCGCCATGCAGAAGAGCCCCGAGGGTCCTGTCACCTGGAACGAGAAAGTATGCATAGGATGCAGGTACTGCATTACAGCCTGTCCGTTCTATGTACCAGCGTTCGAGTATTCTAGCGCTTTTGATCCCAAGATACAGAAGTGTTTCATGTGCCACCAGAGGATCACGAAAGGCATCGTTCCTGCCTGCGCCGAAGCCTGTCCTGTGGAAGCCATTACATTCGGCAAGCGAAGCAGTCTTCTCAAACTGGCATGGACGAGGATATGGAGCGAGCCTGACAAATATATCGATCATGTCTATGGAGAGCGCGAAGCTGGAGGGACAGGATGGGTGTACATCTCAGGAGTCCCATTCTCGAAGCTTGATTTCCAGATGGACATAGGAACTACAGCATATCCTGAATATACGAAGGACTTTCTTTCCATTGTCAATCTCACACTGGTCTCATGGCCTGCGGTCTTTGGAGGAATATATCTGATGAATCATAAGGATAAGAAAACTAGTGACCGGAAAATTGAGGAAATGGAGGAACTGAAATGACAGATATGATAGAAACAGAAGACCTGAGGAGAACAGAAAGGGTCGAATACTGGATCAACGAACTGTTCTTTAACAGGATGAGTATAAAAGACTACGTGAAATCGCTTATCAATCCTTTCAACATAATCGCAGGCATCATAGTCCTGGTTGGGTTGGCATTTATTTTCCTGCGTTTCGCGTTCGGTCTTGAGCAGGTAACAGATTCCTCGAATACTCAGGCATGGGGGCTATTTCTTGGAGTTGGGCTGTTCGTAGGTGTCCCGTTCTCAGCTTCCGGATTCGTGATGGGGACTGCTGTGTACATCTTCGGGCTTAAGAAATACCAACCGGTTGTCACAAATGCAATTTTATTGGGATTCCTGGGCTACCTGTTCGCAGTGGTATTCCTTATGACAGACCTTGGGAGACCATGGCGAATCTATTATCCCATGATACTTTCGTTCGGTCCTGCCTCAGTAATGTTCCTGGTAGCCTGGCATGTGGCTCTATATCTCTCAGTTCAGGCGCTTGAATTCTCATCTTCGGCATTCGAGTGGCTGGGCTTGCGAGGGCTTCGCAAACTGATAGTAGGAGCCACTCTGGGACTTACGATCGCTGGAATAATGCTCTCTACGCTTCACCAGTCCGCCCTGGGTGCGATGTTCCTGCTTGCGCCTGGAAAAGTGCATCCGCTGTGGTGGAGTTCGTACATGCCCTGGCTCTTCTTTGTCTCAGCACTGGCTGCCGGGCTTGTGTATGTGATAATTGTTACCAAGCTCACCCAGATGTTCATGAGGCACAGGGCAGATGAGCGCTACCTCTCAAGCCTGGATGACATAACTCTTGGCATCGGGAAAGCATGCGCCCTGATACTCTTCACGTATGTCGGGCTGAGGCTGACAAGTATCACATATGAAAATGCCTGGGGATACCTGAACTCTTCATATGGTCAGTGGTTCCTTGTTGAGTTCGTACTGTTCGCCCTGGCGCCTATCATGTTCTTCTATGGTGTGCAGAAGAAGAGCGTGGGAACAGTGCAGTTTGCTGCACTTGTTACCATGATAGCAGTGATACTGAACAGGCTCAACACAGTGTACATCACATTCAACTGGCAGTTCCCGCACAAGGAACTCTTCTACTGGAAAGAGGTCATTGTCGTGATAGCGATCCTCACGATTGAAGTGCTGGTGTACCGCTGGATAGTGAACAGGATGCCTGTGCTGAGGCAGCATCCGGATTACATAGGTGAAGAGCACTGAAATGCGGACATGACAGGATATTATCAGGGCAGCGATATGATGCCCTGATTTTTTTCTTATGACCAAAAAATTGCCTATACCTTACGGGATAACCTTAAAAAAAGATTTCTTTGCCTCTTCGCCATTCCTGGGCAGAGCTAAATATGGAAATCCTGAAAATCTTAAGTTAAAACAGATTACCTAACTGCGAAACCTGCGGATCTCCTTTGGAGTTCTTCTCTCCCCCACCAATTTCCTGATGTCAAGCAGGGATATGTGATACTCATTTGAGATATCACGTTCTGCCCTCATCAGAGCCTGGTTTTCATTTATGCCGCTATGAACGAATGAGTTCTTTCTTGTAGAGATAGCGGCTAACACATCGAAAATGTCCATTACGTTTCCTTCAAATTATATTATTACTTCCATATACTTAAAACTATTTGAAAATGAATAATAATGAAAGAATACAGGCTCTTAAGGTTTAATAAAGCCTGCGTGACCTATTCTTACATCTCTTCAATTCTCGTTATGCTCATCAGAGGGTAATCCTGCCCTTCATCGTATGCCAGTTCCGCATGCGCTATGGTATTCTTATATAATATCTGAAGGCTGACGTGCAGCATGCGCCCCTCAAGTTCGCAGTACTTGAACTTTGGGTTCTGCTTTTTCTCCACCATCTCGCGATCTATCGAAACGCTCACACTCCTGACATGAGGCTGAAGAGCTATGCTGTCCTCTATCGTTCTTTCAAGTGCATCTGCCGTCTCCGGGCTAATGGGCGTTCCAACAAATTGATGGTAAAGGGCTCCGAGCTTGATACCCGCTTCGAACACAGCTTTGTCCCTTTCATTGATCTCTGTCATAGAACCTCCTTCCAAGCGGGCTCAGGATATAAGCAAATACGAATACAAGCAATATTATTGAAGCGATCTTGACCACGCCTGCGTAACCGAGATAGAAAACTACGATATCCAGTACAAGCAGGATCCCCATTGGAGCCAGTATTAAAGGATTATTAAGTTTCGGATAACTTACCGTACTTACCATTAGCAGGGACACGATAACAAGAAGGAGAACAAATACATACTCCGAATACGGCACGATATCTCTTACAAGCAGAAATAGAGCCGCAATAAAACCTCCCGATGTTATCGGTATTCCCTCAAAACCATCCTTCTTTCCCGTAACATTGAAACGGGCAAGACGCAGTATCCCGCACACTAAAAAAAAACCTGCCGATGCCCACGCCAGCGCTCCGAGGTCTTTTAGAAATATCAAAGCTGCAGCCGCCGGCGCCACACCAAACGATATGACGTCAGCAAGCGAATCAAGGTTTGCGCCAAGTACCCCGCAACCTGAATACCTTGCCACAGCGCCGTCGGCGGCATCAGCTATCACGGCTGCCAGAATAAGCACAAGGGCGGCATCAGGCTGTCCGCCGAAGGTCATTATTATCGAGCCAAAACCCAGAAGCGCACAAAAAAGCGTGATGATATCCGCGGGTTTTATGAGTTTGATTATGTTCTCTCCCACCGTTATCCCCCAATTTTCTCTTTTTGTCTTGCGATAATAGTTTCTCCGGCTTTTACTTTATCTCCCATACTCACCGAATAAACATAAGCTTCCGGAATAATAACATCCACTCGTGACCCGAAGCGGATCATACCTATGCGCTCACCTCTTTTTACCGCGCTTCCTTCGCTGATGTACGAGACGATGCGGCGCGTCAATACTCCAGCTATCTGCATCAGTTCAAGATTCCCGTATTCTGTATTGATTATCACGTGATTGCGCTCATTTACATCTGAGTCTTTATTGAATGCAGGGATGTACCCCCCTGGTTTGTAATCGATCTCCATAACAGTTCCGCCAAGGGGAGCGCGGTTCACATGCACATTGTGGATGTTCATGAAAATGCAAAGCTTCCGGTCATTAATGGATATCACCCTGCCGTCGGCTGGCGAAAGAGCATCATTCTCATCCCCTTTGGGCGTGCGTTGCGGGTCACGAAAAAATACTATGAAGAAAAGAGTCAGCAGAAGTCCGGCAATGGAAAGACAAATGAGCGCCACCATCATAACATCTTCGGATTTCGTTGAAAAATATCCGGTCACTGCGGTGAATACCAGCGGCGTGCCGATCCAGGACCATGACCCTTTAGCCAGCATTTCTGAAGATACCTCTGAACAGATTTATGATGCCATCGATCATATCTATGATCTCAGGAAGTATTTTCATAACAGCGTAGGCTATCACAAAAAGCGCTACGAGGGAGCCTGCCTTTGCGATGATCGTATGGGCGATATAAAAGCTTGTTTCCGGGTCGCCGAACCAACCCATCGCGTAGGCGTCGATAACGAAAACGTTACGTATCAGGTTCAGAGCGTATATTATGGGAACAGAAACGAGGAAAGCTTTTGCGGTTCGTCCAAAAGGAGCGTTGGCGCTCGCGATTATCCCTGCGAACAGCGCTATGCTCTCTATTGCCGTACACGCCAGGATTATCTCAACCCTGTACCCATTGACAGATAAGAGATTCGTTTCAAGCCTCGTTATTTCAATACCTAAAATCGAACCCAGCCAGAAAGTCTGGTCGGTTACAGTGGTGATAAGCCACTGATTCAATAGCATTATCTCAGAAAATGCAAAGTAAGAGATGCCTCCTACAGCCGCTGCGGTTGTAGCCATGAAAATTGAGTTTATGAGGTTTATACCGTTTATATCCCTCATTATGCGCCTGTCCTGCTTTATCAGCAAAAGCCCCAATAAAAGACAAACAATAGCAGCCAGCACAGTCAGCAGAACGTTGACATAGTCCCCCAAATCGACATAGTGCTGCCACTGCAGCGCCCAGTGAACGGAAAATAACGCCCAGCCCGCCCCAGCAACCGTGAACTTGAGGTCTTTTTCTTTCGGGATGAGCGAAGCTGCGATTAGCAGTCCCAGCGAAAGCCAGAGGATTTTCTCTATCATTTTCTATCTCTTATAGTTCATGGGAGATTATATAGTTTTTATCAATATTTTCTGTATATCCTGCGTCTATGCCCCGCTTCTATCACCATGATCAACAAACGGTCATCCTCTATGTCCAGTATCGCCCGGTAATTACCAACACGGTGAGTATAAAGAGGATGACTTTTTGTCCCTTTGACCTTTTTTACATGAGAATAAGGCTCAGCTTTGATACTATTTATTGACAGGATGATATTCTGTGCAATATCCAAAGGAAGTTTTTTTAAATCCTTTTTTGCTCTGGAAGTATATTCGACCTTATAACTCATTTAAGATCAAACTCTTTCATTATCTCTTCTTCTGAATGGATACGTCCATGTTTAATGTCAACAAGTGCTTCCTCTATTCCCCGTATAGCCTCATCGCTGAGCGGTTCTTCATCGATAGCCATATTAGCAAGTCTCTCCACAACAGAACTATATGATTCACGAGAATACCGTTTCAGAGATGTCAACATGTCCTTTACTTTCGGATCTATGCAGATCGTTGTTGTAGCGGTCATATAGGTTACTATAGGTACCTATATATTAAATAATCTTCGGTATTGATCACCTGAAAAGCCTTTTATTCCCGGCGGCATATCTTAGTTGATAGAATTATGAACATACTAAGGCGAGGGCGGCTGTCGGCAGAGCCGGATGAGGACATCACGCGGTTCACTTCATCCATGGAAGCGGACAAGCGGCTATTTGATGCTGATATCGAAGTGGACAGGGCGCATGTTGTCATGTTGAGGGAGCAGGACATGATCAGCGCCGGCGACTGCTCAGCGATACTTTCGGGGCTTGAAAAGATAAAGACTGACGGGATCTGTGCACTTGACGCATCGTACGAGGACGTACACATTGCACTTGAGGCGCGGCTTATAGAAATGGTGGGTGAGGAGACCGGCGGCAGGATGCACTCGGCGCGCTCAAGGAACGATGAAGTTGCGACGTGCATACGGCTTTCCCTCCGGGAAGAGCTCATTAACCTCATGGAAGAGGTGCATGACCTGGTTGCTGCGCTGTCAGGCACTGCATCAAAACATCATGAGACCATTATGCCTGGATACACTCATACCCAGCATGCCCAGCCTACAACGCTTGCGCATCATCTTCTTGCGCATGCAAGTACGCTGCTTCGTGATATTGAACGGGTAAATGGCGCCTACGGGCGCACGAACCTGAACCCGCTTGGAGCAGCCGCATTCGCTTCCACAGGATTTCCAATAGACAGGAAGAGGACAACTGAACTCCTGGGTTTCGATGGCACGCTCGGGAATTCCATGGACGCGGTGAGCACGCGCGACTTCATGATAGAAAGCATGAGCAGCTTCTCAAACTTAATGACATCTCTTTCCCGGATGGCTGAAGAGTTGATACTCTGGAGCACATCGGAATTTGATTTTATCGAACTTGATGACAGTTATTCATCCACGTCATCCATAATGCCGCAGAAGAAAAATCCTGATATAGCAGAACTCATGCGGGCAAAAACAGGTACTGTTAACGGCGCCCTTGTGTCAGTACTGACCATATGCAAAGCTCTTCCCTACAGCTACAACCGCGATCTGCAGGAAGCCACACCGCATCTGTGGCGCGCCGCGGATGCAGTCCGTTCTTCCGTGCGCATGGCTCGTGGAATGATAAGTACCATGAAGGTGAAAAAAGAGAACATGAAGCTATCGTCTGAAAAGGGATTCATGACAGCCACAGAACTTGCAGATACCATCG
>JAYTKX010000110.1:0-7124 GCA_043729865.1 Methanobacteriota archaeon | reverse complement strand
AGTCGAAGATAATACGCTGGAACCCGATGACATAAACGAAGAGGTCATCGAATCACATCTGCTGTTCAAGTTCGAACCGGACCTTGTGATAAGGGCGGGAGGCAGGAGATTGACGGATTTTCTTATATGGCAGGCAGTATACTCAGAACTGTATTTTACAGATATGAACTGGATGGACTTCAGGAAGATAGATTTCCTGAGAGCTATCCGGGATTACCAGAGGCGGCAGAGGAGATTTGGACGGTAAAGAGCTGCGAAACCCTGCGGGTTCTCGACTCCGCGCACACGTATGCCCCGCAGGGCATACGTGGACACGCCCTCCAGAGGCGCAACTCTGGGTTCCCTCGACTCCGCGCCAACTCATGGTTTCGCCTTGCGTGGACATGCAACTAAAATTGTGTATTACAACGTAATACAAACATCAATTATACGATCAGCAAAATCTACATATACTATCACGATTTATTATGCCATATCCTGAGTGTTACGAAAATGTACATTCGTAATACTAGATAGATATATATTTATAAATTGTTAATAAATTTCAATTAGGAGGTATAAAAAGTGCACATTCCTGACGGTTCCATCGTATGGTACCAGGCAGCGATTTACTGGCTCATAGCAATAATCTTTATCGCGCGGTCTATAAAATGGGCGCGAAGCGACCTTAACGAGGACATGATACCCCTGTTCGGCGTCCTGGCTGCCGGCATGTTCGTGCTCCAGACCATTAACATAGCAGCAAACCTGCTAATACCAGTGCCTGTCCTGGGAGGTGTGAGCTGGCATGTGGTGGGCGCGGCGCTGGCAGCAATAATTTTCGCGAGCCCCTGGGCTGCTGTCCTGCTGTTGACCCTTGTTCTCGCAGTCCAGTCACTCTTCGGGGACGGCGGAATAACTGTCATGGGCGCGAATATTCTGAATATGGGAGTTATTGGCGGATTCTTCGGGTACTATGGTTTCATAGCCCTCTCCAAATTGTCGGTAAGGCGTTCCATAGCTCTTTTTGCAGGCGCATGGATCAGCATGATACTTCCTGCCATTGCTCTTGTATTCGAACTGTGGCTCTCAGGCACATTCCCGCTCAAGGAAGGAGTCTTATACATGTCCATATTCCAGGGGGCGGCAGGAATAGGCGAGGGACTTATAACGGTCATCGTTTTCAACGCCATTATCAAGGTAAGACCGGATATCATTGCAGAAGAGGGTTATAAGAAAGTCAGCACGGCAAAAGTGGCTGCTGCAGGTATTGTCGCTTTCGCAGGACTTGCCATTGCTGCGCCGTTCCTTGCGTCAGGCGATCCTGACGGTCTTGAACATACCACAAGCATCCTTGTAAAAAGCAGCGTAGAGAACACAATAACTCTCCTCTTCTCAAACTATGCAATCCCAGGCATGGGAAAGACAGGAGAGATCGCGGCTATACTTATCGGATTTGCAGCTATCCTGATAATATGGTTCGGCGCTGCAAAAATCATACGAACGGCTGATAAAAGCGCCCAGAGTCACGCCTCTGGAGGGCGTGTCCACGTATGCCCCGCAGGGCATACGTGTGCGCGGAGTCGAGAACCCGCAGGGTTTCGGCTTGATAAACGCAAATAGATAAAAAATGAATATAATAGAAACAAGAGATCTAACCCATGTATATAGAGGAAAGATAAAAGCACTGGACGGCATCAACTTTTCGGCAAAGCCCGGTGAACGCATCGCCATCATCGGAGCGAACGGCGCGGGCAAATCCACTCTGTTCAAGCACTTCAACGGGATTCTTAAACCGACAAGCGGCGAGGTCCTTCTAAAAGGTGAACCTGTCAATAAGAAAAACATCCTGGATGTGAGAAGGACTGTGGGTGTGGTGTTCCAGGACCCTGACGACCAGATATTTGCACCCACGGTCAAACAGGACGTGGCATTCGGTCCCATGAATCTTGGTCTTGCCCCCGATGTTATAGAAAAGCGGGTGCATGAGGCGCTTGAGCTTGTACGCCTTACCGGATTTGAGGAACGCGCTCCCCATCACATGAGCACGGGAGAGAAAAAGAAGGTCGCCATAGCAGGCATACTAGCCATGCAGCCCGAAGTCCTGGTCCTTGATGAGCCAACGGCCGGACTTGATCCTGGCGGGGCGCTTCGCCTTATCAGGCTGATAAACGATATGAACAGGTATCTGGGGATAACCATTATCACAGCCACGCATGAAGTGGATATCGTACCCCTGCTTGCAGACAGGGTATGCATAATGTCAGAAGGAAGGATAATTGGCGACGGGACGCCGCAGGAGATATTCTCAACTGACGAACTCATCAAAAAAACCCACCTGCGTTTGCCAATAGTAGCGCAGCTCTTAGAATTGCTTCAGAATGAAGGCGTACCGGTCAACGTAAAATTCACGATCGAAGAAGCAAAGGATGAACTGCTGCGAGTGGTGAAATAGGATGCACATATCGCTTACTGAACTTGAGCGCGAGGCTTTCAAAAAATCATTCGTCCACGGGATAGACGGGAGGGTAAAGATCCTGATGACACTGGCGATAGTCATATATGCGGTCTCGCTTCCCCGAATGGACAGCCTGAACTTCCAGAAACTTGCGCTCCTTGAAATATATCTTGTAGCGCTTTTGCTGTTTGCCCGCCTTGATTTATCCTATATCGCCCTCAGGTTCGCGATCGCCATGCCCTTTGGTCTGGGCATCGCAGTCCTTCAGCCATTTTTGAGACAGCCGTTCATTTCGGAATTTACTGTGCTTTTCACTTTGCCCTTCGGGCTTGTTGCCACGCGCGAAGGCGCGCTTTTTGGCGTCATCATATTTGCAAAATTCCTCGTTTCCATAACAGCAGTGATACTTATTTCCTCCACAACGTCCCTCGGCGAACTTGTCGCATCCGCAAGGCGTATGGGGATGCCGGGGGAAATGGCGCTTCTTTTTACCATGATGGTGCGCTACCTCTTTGTATTCTCTAACATGCTCGGGAGAATAAGGATAGCCCAGAAAACGCGGTGTTTTGACCTCATGAACGCGAAAGTCCCGCGCATCTGGACGCTTCACCAGATAGGTTACACGATAAGTTCTATGTTCATCCGTTCGTATGAACAGGGGGAGCGGACATACCAGAGCATGCTCTGCAGGGGCTATAACGCGGATGCTCATGTGTATGTGGGCAGGAAGAACCTTTGCATCTCTGACATTTCTATCATCGCTCTCACGGCAGGGGTCATCATTGCTGCGCAAATTGGCTTGAACCTAAGTTTTTATACCTGGAAGTATTAATTTAATATGCCTGAAGATCATATCTACAGATGAAAGGAGGTAGGTTATGTCGGATAGAAAATACCTGATAGAATCCAGAAGATATATTGGCGAAGATGGAAAAACTACATTCGATAAGTGGGTTACGAACGCGAAAGTAATTGAGATAAAACACAAAGAACAATATTTAGTGTTTTTCCCGCTTGAGGGAGAACACGCAGGAAAGAAACAATATATACCTTTCTCTAATATTCATATTGTCAGGGAACTGTAACTCCATGACAGTGAAACCGAAAAAGCAGCCATTTAATTAAAATGTGCTATCTTCCAGGAATTTCTTGAATGATTCCAGTTCAGTTTTACTTTTTACAACTTCACTTTTTATCTCATTAGCTATTTGAATGAGCACCTGTTTGAGCCTCTCTTTATCTATTCGTTTCGGGACTTGAACTTCAAAAATGAAATCCTTTGAGCCCACTTTTATTGAATCGACCAGAAGCTCTTTATTCTTGAATAATATGTTTCGAATGGTCTGTCTGATCAAATCGCTTTTTATAACATAATTCTCTATTTGATATTCTGCCTCAGCATCAAGGTATTTCCATTCTACATTAGCAGGTGATACCTGAAGAGTGTAGGTCTGTTCTCCCATATGTACCATATTGGCTTTGAGCTTGAGGTCAAGATCCTGTCTTTTTGGGGATTCCGTCTCAGTCATATTCTAATTCCTCCGACAAGGTTAATTCGAACCTTCAGCCTCATTTATTTCTTTGGTAGGCTTTAAGTTTTTGGTACGGAACCGGACAAAAATTTATGCAATATTGGATATGATTTCAAGGAATGCAGGCTCAATACGATAATTATTTAACCTAATGTAATCATACTTTCCGGCAGGATAGGAGTATTGATTAAATATGGTAGGACTCAGGAGTGTAGTGATACTGGTCATAATTATTTCCACGATCTTTGTCATGTCTGGAATGCTGTTCAGCTCTATAGGCATTGAGTCGTCAGATTATACGCATCCTGAAGTGTGCGGCGGATGCCACGCAGAAATTTATGCTCAGTGGAACGGCTCGATGCATTCAATGGCGCACAAAGACCCTGTATACGAGAAACTTTTCATTATGGCAAGCAGGGAAACTAACAGCTCTTTTGATGCTTTCTGCACAAAATGCCATGCGCCCATTGACTACCTGGCAGGAAACATCCCATCGGCAGACAACTATAACGTGAGCGAGATATCGGAAAAAGGAGTAAGCTGCGATTTCTGCCACACAGTTAACGCATCAAGCGGCATCGGGAATGGGGCTTTCATTTCTTCACCTGGCAGGATAAAAAGAGGACCATTCAATGATTCCAACTATTCTACGTTCCATTCGACGGCTTATTCAGATCTTCATACCAGGGCTGAGTTCTGCGGCATGTGCCATGACGTTAAGCATCCGTTCAACGGGCTGGCGCTGGAGAACACATACACCGAATGGAAGGAAGGACCTTACAACGAAACTACGCCGTGCCAGCACTGCCACATGACGCCGGGAGTGACGAAGTTCGTACCCAATCCCGGAAGAGCGGCAGCAGGCGCCCCTATAAGAGAAAATATTTTCACTCATTATTTCGTGGGAGGCAACGCCATGCTTCCTGGAATGCTGGGATCTCCCGAGCATGAGCGGCTTGCAAATGAGAGGCTTAAGTCGGCTGCAAAACTGGAGATCGAGAATATCGACCTCGTCAATGACAGCGTGAATCTCAGATTAAGGGTTACAAATACCGGTGCAGGACACAAGCTTCCCACAGGGCTGACCGAGGCGCGGATGATTTGGCTTGATATCGATGTCAGGGACGCCTCTGGCAAAACGATATTCAGGTCTGGCGGCATGGACGAGCATGGGTATGTTGACCATGATGCTGTAAAATACCATACTGTCTTTGGCGATGCCAGTGGCGCACCTACTGAAAAAGTGTGGCTTGCAGAGAAGATACTTTCTGATAACAGGATACCTCCGAAGGGATATTCTATTGAATATTATAACTTTACAATTCCAAGGGATGCGAAAAAACCAGTCACAATTTCAGCACGGCTTAATTATGTTTCTGCTTCGCAGGAACTATCTGACCTGTTATTCGGTGAGGGCAAGGTCAGACCGCCTGTGATTGAGATGGCATCGGCAAATTACACACTGTATGCGTCTGCCGCAAAAGAGACGCCGGGTTTCACTTTTGTTTTGGTAATCCTTACATTTTATATAACAGCACTGTTCTCTAAGTTATGGAGGTAGTTATGGATAAATATAGATGCACAGTCTGCGGATACATATATGACCCTGAAGTGGGAGACACCCCGAAAATAAAACCCGGAACTGCTTTCGAAGACCTTCCTGATGACTGGGTATGCCCCCAGTGCGGCGTGGGTAAGGATATGTTCGAAAAAATGTAGAAAAATACGGCAGATTTATTAAGAAAAAGTGAATAAAGCCACATTTGGGAAAACACCTATATAGCATAAAAGCCAATATTTATTCGTATAATCACGAACAAAAACGAGGATAATATGAAAACAGAACGCTGGGGCAACATAGGCTCTAAATTCGCGCACCTTACAAGCGTGCACCCGTGCTACAATGAGAAAGCGCATTTCACGACAGCAAGGATACATCTACCTGTGGCTCCGCGCTGCAACATCCAGTGCAACTACTGCATACGGAAGCTTGATAAATGCGAGCACAGACCTGGCGTGTCTGGCGTCATCCTGAACCCGCAGGAGGCTCTTGTCAGGGTGGATAGGTACATCAAGGAAATCCCGAACCTGCGCGTGGTCGGTATCGCGGGACCTGGGGAATCGCTTGCGAACGAGGAGACTTTCGAGACCTTGCGCCTTGTGCATGAAAAATATCCGGAACTCATAAAATGCGTTGCATCAAATGGTCTTGTGCTGGCTGAAAATGTGGACAGGCTTGTCGAGGTCGGAGTAACCAGCGTCACTGTGACAATAAATGCTGTCGATCCCGAGGTAGGGGCGAAGATATACTCTTTCGTGCGCTATCACGATAAGACCTACAAAGGCGTTGAAGGCGCGAAGCTGCTTATCGAAAACCAGTTCCTTGGCGTGAAGAAGGCAAGCGAGGCAGGGCTGAACGTCAAGGTGAACACCGTGCTTATCCCTGAGATAAACTTTGAGCAGGTAAAGGAGATAGCAAAAAGGTCGGCTGAGAATGGCGCCATACTGATGAACATAATCCCGTTAATACCTCTCCGGAAGTTCGAGAAGGAAAGAGCGCCGGAATGCGACGAACTCACCATGGCAAGGACGATCGCAGAAGAGTTCCTGCCCCAGTTCAGGCTGTGCAGGCAGTGCCGTGCTGATGCGATAGGCGTCCCGGGAATGGAACCGTGCGGATCGCCGGTGCAGCAGCGGGCGACAGGGGAATATTATCACGCTTGAAAAACCAGAGAGGATAAAAAACTATTCATCTGTCATAGGTTAAGGAATTTAACATGCTTGATCTGTACAGTTATTCAAAGAGTTATTAATTTTTCATGTTTTACAGGTTTAGTTCTAAATCGAACACGGATAAACTGAAACATCAGTTTACACGGTATAGGGCATGCTTTGCATGCCCTTCTTTTGATAATTAGACGGATTTTCACGGATCCGTGCAATCCGTGTTCTATCTCACGGTTTTTCTCTTAACCGATGACGAATGAAAAACTATTACAACTCTGTGACGCGGAATGAAAAAGTAAGGACCAAACAATGAACCGGACGAACTGATACTATAGCACGATTCTTAAATTTCCGTAATATTTTAACCGCAGATGAACGCAGATAAACGCGGATACGTTGCTATTAATCTGCGTTCATCGGCGTTATGC
>JAYTKX010000109.1:0-8884 GCA_043729865.1 Methanobacteriota archaeon | reverse complement strand
TGTGCAGGCAAATTCAAGCACCGTTGCCACGCAGTTCTGGGTCTTATCAGGCACTGGATAAAGCTGGACAAGCGTATGTGAAATGTATTTGCTCTCTGGCAAATCCACAGCAACTGCAATGTTATGAGCAAGAGTCCATGTGGCTCCCACCTCTTTCGAATCAGTATTGTCAATTCCCACAAGCACGCGTTCCCTTCTCGGTACAACTATTGTCCCGCTCGCCCTCTTGCCGCCCCCGGACTCGGAAAGCTGGCAGCGCAGTACCCCATCGGCATAAGCCCTGCATGTCGTCGCACCCACGCCTCCTCCCCCCAGACCGCTGTAGGTTATCTCTATCTCGTCACCATCCACGATAACAGATTCAATACCGGCAGCAGCGACCGATGACCTCAGGTCAAGAGGAATGTGCCCGGTTCTCACAAGATAGCGCATCATGTCCCCCACGGCGCGTCCCCTGATCACGAGAGGACTTTTGGAATAATGGTACAGCGCCCATGCCGAGCCGCCGTAGCAGCTTGATCGTTCCATTATTTCAACTTGCTCGTTCTTCCTGTCTGCTACCGCGTATATGCCTTTGTAGGTGATATTATAAGGGTCAGATAGTTCCATAGTTTCCACTGGTTTTAAGTATTTACTCCAATATATGAGTATTGTGAGCAAATGATAAACAAATTCTTGAGGGTATTGCTAATACTCATAGTTACCGCAGGTACAGCACATGCACTTGATGACGGCGTCACCGTCCCGCTCGTGGCAGACAGCAGCACAGCGGATGGTGAGCAGGGGATTCTACTCTTCGCCAGAGTGATAGCAGCGAACGGCACGGGTCATGTTTTCGTTGATACAAGCCCTTACACTCAGGTCGACCTGCAGGGTTCGGCGAGGCTTGCAGCAATGGTCGCGTCCGATGTCCTGGGAATAGACCAGCGTGCTTATGATTTTTATTATATCATCGATATCAGTTCACCCATCATCGGAGGTCCTTCCGCAGGCGGAGCGCTCACCGTGGCAACCATAGCGGCTGTCAATAACTGGACGCTTAAACCCGGAGTTGTGATGACAGGCATGATAAACCCTGATGATTCCATAGGTCCGGTGGGCGGTATCCCGTACAAACTTGAAGCTGCTGCGGCTGAGAATTATACTCTTTTCCTTGTCCCGGAAGGACAGGGCACAGTCACATTAACAAAACTTATTACGAGAGCAAAAGGGAATACGATCATCTCAAGGGACGTGGAAGAGACAATTGATGTATTGAAGCTTGGAGAAGACCTGAACGTCACTGTAAGAGAAGTTAGCACGATCCAGGAGGTCGTAAAGATATTTACCGGTCATGAAATTACAAGACCGGCTTTTAACGGCACTATAATCACTCCGGGATACAAGGGTCTTCTTGAACCGCTTGCTACGAACCTGAAGACTGAAGCCAGCGATATGTATAATGAGACCGCGGCGCTAGTGCCGCAGAGCCCGTACCTGAATGAGGCAAAAGATATACTGAGCAGGGCTGATAAGATGTACGTGACTCAGAAATACTATGCTGCCACCTCCCTGTATTTCAATTCCATGATAAATATACGCGCAGTTAGATGGATATATGAGTACGGCAATGCTGCGGATAAAGAGCAGTATATTGCTGAACTGGCAGGCATCGTGGAAACCCAGATAAACCGTTCAGAGAGCGACCTTGATGTGTTCAAATCAGACGGTGTGTTCGACGTTGGGGCTGTTGGGGCTGCGGAATCACGCATAACCACTTCGAAGCTGAGACTTGAAGAGGCAAAGAAACTCAATAATTCAGAAGAAAAGATTTACGGGTTTGCCTTCGCCAATGAGAGAGCGCGAACAGCGCAATGGTGGCTTACGCTTTCGACCCAGAGCGGGAAAGTGGTGCCTGAAAAAATCTTAAAAGACAGGGCGGGATGGTACCTGAGCCAGGGACAGTCGATAAATACATACATGCAGGAACTATTATCTCAAAGCGCGCACCCGGGCATAATAGACAGTCCTGTGGAAGACCTGACCCATGCCCAGAAAGAAATGCGGCGCGGATATTATTCAGGCGCGATTTTTGATTCGCTCCAGGGTTCTGTGAAATCCAGCACGATCATAGGGTTCATGGGACTGTTTGATGCCACAGGCAAAGTCAACAGGAGCGAAATTAATGCGAAAGATGCGATCAATGAAGCCAGGATGCTGGGAATAGAGCCCACCCTTGCAGTGAGCGCGTATGAGTATGCCCAGACCATGACAGATCCATATGAAAAGATCAACCAGTTCACTTATGCCAAAATGGTGGCAAAGACGTTAATAGTGCTGAATTCCCATGCCGTACCTTCGGACAAGATCCCGGTCAAGCCGATGCTCACACCTTTTGCGCCGCAGGTCCCGGCAGCCACTCCTGTTCCGACTGCGACAGAAAAAACTCCGGCGATCGGCGCGGCTGCGGTGCTGATCATTATTCTGCTCTCAAGACGCATGAACAGGAATTGAAATGCAGACTACAGAAATATAAGACCTATGTTATTAAAGGTGCAGCATGAGCTTTCCTGAATATCTGTATTCCATAGACAGTGCTGTCTTCCTTATAATAAATCATGATTTTGTGAATCCCTTATTTGATGCGGTATTCCCTGCCCTGCGGGAATTAACTTATGTTTTCTGGCTTCTTCTTATCGTCTATTTCTGGAGAAAGAATGAAAAGAAACTGGCGCTGCTCCTGACAGTAAGTATTGCCGCGGGGGCGCTCTTCACGTATCCGCTCAAATTCCTTATCGACAGGGCAAGACCGTATGAGACCATAGAGTCCGCAAGGCTGCTGACACCCCAAGAGTTTGACCCCTCATTCCCTTCAGGTCATGTAGAGATGAGCTTTCTTGCTTCAACAGTAATTTCGAGATTTCATCCAGAGTACGCTAAATATCTCTATGCGTTCTCGTTCATCGTGGCTTTGAGCAGGGTATATGTAGGTGTGCATTTTCCTGGGGATGTTCTTGGGGGTATAGTGGTAGGAGTTATCATCGGGAAGGCTATGATTTGGGTGGCAAAGAGGAAGAAGGATATTTTCCATCAAGTTCAGCTTTCGCGATAACATGTCCCTCCATTGCCTTTAGCACTTCCTGCCTTGTAGCTCCCTGTTTAAGACCTATCTTATCAAAGTCATTCTTTCCCTGTATTCCTCCACTATTAACGCAAAGGATTTTGTGCCATCGGGTGGCGTTCCCCACCAGAGAGGTGGTCTGGAGCTTTTTCATCAGACAGGCGGGGAGCATTTATAATTTTGGTTATTATTCAACCCCTTTATTTCTATTGGAGAAATAAATTGTAATGGTTATGATCATCATGAAGATTAAAATCAAAGAATCCATTCTGAACATATCGATTGTGATAAAATGTCTTTCAATATTTGTTCAATATTTTAATCATTATAAAATATTTTCAACTTTTTGAATGATACTACCTTTGTTTCGTCTGGAGAAAAATTATTATAGTGGGCAGGTGGGGATTATGGTGGTGGTATAAAAAAGTATTTTACTGCCCACTACTAGTTCGTATAAATGCGAACATAGTATTTATAGTTTACGAATATCTTCACATTTTTCCACCCCGGAGCGCAAAAAACCGTAAACTTTGTATGAAATCAGGGTATCTAATCAAATAGATGGAACAATCAAGAAATAAATATACCGGCTGCATGCTTGGCGCAGCTATAGGTGATGCTCTGGGAAAGCAGAACGTGATAGAAAATCAGGGTTTCGACCCAGCTGATTTTGCGCATAGGATAGCGCGCTGGGGCGCTGATGCACTGGCTGACCCATTAAGGAAAAAACTTGTAGGACCTTCAAGCTCTGCCGCTGTAGCTCGATTGAATTCAGGCTCAAGCTGGAAAGAGTCAGGAAGCAGCATTCCCTCCTGCGGCTCAGCCATGAGGGCGGCGCCCATCGGGTTATTTTATAGTGAAATGGATGAAGTCGAAACAAATGCGGCTCTGTCCTCCGTTCCCACTCATAACAGCGCCGGGGCGATCGCGGGCGCCGTAGCGGTGGCGGTCGGGGTGAGGTGCGCCATAGATGGGTTGGTATGCAGCGATGTTATCAGAGAAGTGTGCGCCAGGGCATCGAAATATGATACTGACCTGGCAAAAAAGATTGAACTCTCGTTCTTGATAAAGGATGATGCGCCCGATAAAGTATTCACAGAACTCGGGACATCGTACATGGTATATGATACCGTCCCTTCTGCGTTCTATTGTTTTTCACGACATTTTGATGACCCCCGGAATGCGATAATAGAAGCGGTGAATGCGGGTGAAGATACTGATTCCATCGCCTGCATCACAGGCGCTCTTACCGGGGCGCGGCATGGCATTGAAGCTTTCCCAGAGAGATGGATAAAGGGGCTTGAGAACAGGGAACTGGTTGAACATACCGCCGGATTGATCTTTGAGTCCAGGGCATTTAGATAAAATACACCTTTTCCAGCACTTTAATAATACCTTCAAACAAAAAAGGGCATGTGCCTTTAATTGATCGCATCAGAAAGCAAGCAGTTGAACTCACCCCATGCATCCATGGGGCAAGAGCGCAGGAAAGCGCAGAGGGATCAGGGAAAAGCCTGGCTGAACTGATAGATTTTAGTGTAAACCTTAACCCGCTGGGACCCCCGAAATTATCAAGACCACTGGCATCAGCCCTTAAAAATATTGGGAATTATCCGGACAACAGATATCCCGGTTTTAGAAAAGCTGCAGCGGATTCACTTCACATCAAACCTGAGAACATTGTCCCGGGAAATGGCTCCTCAGAATTGATCCGTCTTTTTGCCGAAGCCGTAATTGAGCCAGGGGACGGGGTCATTATCCCGTTCCCGACATTCAGCGAATATGAATTCCAGTGCAGGTTGTTCGGAGCAAGTATTGAATCAGTGGATTACACTGATATAAAAAATATAAAACCCGATGGTTGCAAGGCTGTTTTCCTCTGCAACCCGAACAATCCCACTGGCAGGCTCATCAGTCGCCATGAAGTCCTGCAGCTTGCGCAAAAGTGCTCCAGGTCAGAGACATTCCTTTTCGTTGATGAAGCATTCATCGAACTTTCAGATTCGAAAGAGAGCATCGCTGAATTTGCCGCATCAAATGATTTTATTGTCGTGCTGCGCTCACTCACCAAGACTTTTGCAGTTCCAGGTCTGCGTATCGGTTTTGCCGTAGCTTCCAGAGATCTTGCTAATATCCTGAACAACATCCGCATTCCCTGGAGCCTCAACTCTGCCGCCCTTGCGGTAGGAGAACATCTTCTAAGAGGTCATAAAGATTACATTGAGAGAACGCTTGGATTGATCAGGAAAGAGCGGCAGTGGCTTTCTACCAGCTTCGGCTCAATACGCGGTCTTCGACCCTGCCCAAGTGATACGAATTTCATTCTCATCGATATCCGCGATTTCTTTATCAGTTCCGCTGAACTGACTGAAATGATGCTTAAGCATGGCATAATTATCCGGGACTGCGCTTCTTTTGGTCTCAAGGACCACATCCGTATCGCTGTGAGGAAGAGGCAGGAGAACAGGAAGTTGATAAAGGCGCTTTCTAACGTGATATCTGAATGGGGCAAAGAGCTTGCAGAGAAGGAAATTGGAAAAGCGCTTGAAAAGGGCGTGGCTGCAAGGAGCAGGGTGGACTGTGAGTATTACCCATGTCACTTTGAAGGGCAGGACTGCACCTTCTGCTTCTGTCCGTTCTATCCATGCAAAGATACAAGGACAGGTGGTAAGTTCATACAGAAATCTACAGGCGGCACCGTGTGGAGCTGCATCGGGTGCAGGCTTATCCACGATGGAGAAATTGCAGAAAAAATACTGGAAGCATTGATGAAAAATAAGAATATAAAAGATGTCTGGAAATATGAAATGGAGCCAGTCTTATGATGATCCTGGATTTCTGGTTCCAAGTTTTGCTCCTCGCCCTTTTGTTAGATTTATTGATTGGTGAGCCGCCCGTCTTTATGCATCCAGTAGTATGGATGGGAAACCTTATAAACTTTTTTGTCGCCCGCGCTCCGCATCGGCAGAGAAAGCTTTACGGACTTTTCATGACAGCTTTTTGCACAGGGACAGTCTTACTTGCCGGATTTGTGATAGCTTCATGGGGAGAAGATCTGATCAGCCTGGTAATAGCTGCTTTTTTCCTGAAATCCACATTTTCGATACGAATGCTTACCGTATCTGCATCCGGGATAAAAAAAGACCTTGAGAGGGGAATGATCGGGAAGGTGAGAAGCGACTTAAAGACCTTCGTGGGCAGGGATACAGGTGGGCTAAATGAGACACAGGCATCTTCCGCAGTTATAGAATCACTCGCAGAGAGCTTCGTGGACGGCATACTCTCACCGCTATTTTATTATCTCCTGTTCGGTCTTCCTGGCGCGCTTACTTACCGCATGATAAATACGCTTGATTCGATGGTGGGCTATAAAAAAGAGCCTTTCATCGAACTCGGCTATACTTGCGCCCGGCTTGATGACATTGCGAACTGGATCCCTGCGCGGCTGTCGCTGATATTTATTTTCATAACGTCAATTATCTTCGGAAAACCTTCCGGGGCTGTCAGGACCTGCATCAGAGATCATAATAAGACAGCATCGCCCAATTCGGGGTGGTCTATGTCAGCGGTCTCAGGCGCGCTCGGAGTGAGGCTTGAGAAGATCGGATATCATGTGCTGGGGGCTCAGTATGATGAGCCGCAGCCGGTTCATATCAGTAGAGCAGTTAATATAGTTGGTTTCTCATCATTCCTTGTGATCGCAGGAATCTTTTTGATAGGGAAAGTGGCTTTGATTAGATTTTAAAACCGCAGATGAACGCAGATTTGCTAATTTTGAAAAAATTTATACGGAGAAGCGTTATTTAAGTAAGTTATCATTGAAAAATAGGAACCGCAAATGGAAGCAGAGGATCACAGATTAAATCAAATGCAGGTTTTAAAAGATAAAAAACCGCAGATAAACGCAGATGAACGCAGATTAAATGCTTTATCTGAGAAGATTATCGCGGCTGCATTTGAAGTTAGCAATGTTCTTGGGGTTGGTTTCCTTGAAAAAGTATATGAGAATGCTTTAAATGTAGAACTTAAATTGAGAGGGCTGGAAACACTATCACAGGCACCTTTAAAAGTCCAATATAAAGATAATATGGTCGGAGACTATATTGCGGATATTCTTGTTGAGAACGAAATTATTATTGAACTAAAAACAGTCAAAGAATTAGATGATATCCATATTGCTCAATGTTTAAATTATCTTAGAATAACAGGTCTGAAACTTTGTCTGCTCATCAATTTCAGCAAGCCAAGAGTTGAAATAAGAAGGATAGTGAATGGTCTTGGGAAAATATAAAGAATTACAAATGAACGCTGAAAAAAAAGACTTTAATATCTGCGTTTATCTGCGTTCATCTGCGGTTGAAATATATGAAAAAAACCGGATAAGAACGGATGCGCGCAGATTTCTAAATAACCATCTGCGTTTATCGGCGTCATGCCCGCCGCAAGGCATAGACACGTATGCCCGCAGGCATACGTGGATGCGCCCTCCAGAGGCGCGACTCTGGGCGTTCATCTGCGGTTTAAATCCGTTTCATAGCGTCAAACTTCAGTTAGATTTTGTTTCTACTGTTATTTGCGGTTAATAATCAGGAGAAAATCATGAAATTATCAACAATAAAAGAAAAAAAGAAAAAAAACCAGCCAGAAGATGTCAATAATAAGAAAGCAAGGAGCATAATGAGCGTCCTCGAAGAAGCCGGCATCTCAGAAAAAATCCTCGTTTCCAGTGCCATGGAACTCTATGTCCCCCATCCTGGCGTTGAGAACAGGGATATTGCTGAGGCGGTGTTCAAAAGAGAACTGAAACTTACACTCTCCGACCCAAACCTGTGCATCCTGTTATACGCAGGCATGCTCCTTGAAAAAGAAGGGGAGAAAGGCAACCTGCCCGGCATGAGCAAGGAGACGTTCGATAAGGACCTTACTTACCTTATAGTGGACGAGGTTATAGGCATGAGCATAGCCAAATACATCAGCGGTGACAAGGGCATCTTCGAATACGTGAGGTTCGATAAATTAAAGCCTGGCATCCTTGCAAAGCTTGGTCCTTTTATGGACGATGTAATTGCAGGGCTCATCGGCGGTGTATCAGCCAACATGTACTCAAGAGGAAAAGACGACGGCGGTAAGGTAAAAAAGACCTTTCCCAGAAACAGGAAAACCGGGTTTGCAGGATGAAAGAACTCCTTTTCGCGCTGCGTTCAGGTTTTGGCTTTCTTACCACCATACCCGTGGGTATAACCATGGAAGGTATCGAGAAGCTCATGAAGCATATCTACCTTTTTCCGGTCGTGGGCGCAGTTGCCGGGTTACTGCTTGCGGGAGCAGGATACGCTTCTTCTGCAGTATTTCCCCCAATACTGACTTCGTTCGTTGTAATTATCTCTATTTATTATCTTACAGGGATCAACCACATAGATGGTCTTGCTGACTTTGGTGACGGGGTGGCGGCGCACGGTGAGCGGGAAAAGAAGATCGCGGCGATGCGGGATACTGCTGTGGGTACCGGGGGGATGATCTTTTGTATCATCGCAATTCTTGGCGTATTTTCATCTCTTGTTTCGATCATTGAAAAAAAAGAGTTCCTTCCGTATCTTCTTCCTTCTGCGCTGATAGCTGCCGAGACATGCGCAAAACAGACCATGGTCACAGTGGCGGCTTTCGGGAAGAAGCTGCATGAGGGTTTCGGGGCTATGACCGTGGATAACACGAAAATATCCGATCTTGCGGTTGGACTTGCTTTTACCGGGGTAATTTGTTATCTTGCTCTTGGACCAATTGGCA
>JAYTKX010000108.1:0-60349 GCA_043729865.1 Methanobacteriota archaeon | reverse complement strand
ATTATAACTCAAGAAACGACTGGGGCAACCTGGAACTCCTCCCGCGTGAGCTCCTCGAACGTATAGAAATAATAACCGGTGATATCAGAGACCCGTTCTGTGTGAGAAATGCAGTCAAAGATTGTGACACCGTCTTCCACCTTGCTGCACTCATAGCGATTCCCTATTCCTACCTTGCCCCCAGAGATTTTGTGGACACCAACATCCTGGGGACTGTGAATATCATGCAAGCCTGCAAAGATGAAAACGTCAGCAAAATAGTCCATACCTCAACAAGCGAGGTCTATGGGACTGCGGTTTATACCCCCATCGATGAAAAACACCCTCTCCAGGGCCAGTCCCCCTATTCTGCCAGCAAGATCGGAGCAGACAAGATGGCTGAAAGTTATTATAATTCTTTTGAGTTGCCGGTTGCCACGATCCGACCGTTCAACACATTCGGTCCGCGCCAGTCAGCCAGGGCGGTCATTCCGGCAATATGCTCCCAGATATTCTCCGGGAAGAAGGAAATACACATGGGGCTTCTGAGCCCGGTACGCGACTTCACGTTCGTGCGGGATACAGTTAACGGTTTCCTGAAAATCGCTGAGTCCGAAAGATCCATCGGGGAAGTGATCAACATAGGCTCGGGAAAAGGCATAAGCATCGGGGACCTGTTAAAGACCATCATGGAACTTACAGGAACAGATATCAGCATCATAAGCGATGATGAGCGCATGCGCCCCCCAAAGAGCGAGGTCATGAACCTGCTGTGCGACAACAGGAAAGCCAGGGAACTCGTGGGATGGGAGCCAAAGTTCACGCTGGAGGATGGACTGAAGGAGACCATAAAATATGTTCAGGAGCATCCGGAAAAATATAAAGCTAATATATATAATATCTGAGGATACATGCAGGCAGTAATACTAGCAGGTGGAAAAGGGACAAGGCTTCGACCATATACGACCGTATTCCCGAAACCTCTTGTTCCTGTAGGGGATGTCCCGATACTTGAGATCATAATCAGGCAGTTAAAGAAACACAGCTTTGATGACATAGTCATCTCTACAGGGCATCTTGCCGAGCTCATAGAGGCATATTTCGGAGACGGTTCACGATGGGGCGTGCATATCGATTATGTGAGAGAATACAAGCCCCTGAACACGGCAGGCGCCCTGGGATTGATAGATAACCTCAGGGACAATTTCCTTGTGATGAACGGGGATATACTTACCACGCTCGATTACACGAATCTTTTCAAATTCCATAAAGAGAAAAAGGGCATCGCAACTATTAGCCTGCATAAACGAGAGGCAAAGATAGATTATGGAGTAATCGAGATGACGCAGGATTTCAAACTCGATAAATACATAGAGAAACCAGCATACCAGTTCATGGTTAGCATGGGTGTTAACGTGCTCAATGTGCGGTGCAGGGATTTCATAAGCAAGAATGAGTCCATAGGGCTTCCCGATCTCATGATGAGAATGAAAGAAGAAGGTGAAAATATATATTGCTTTCCCAGCGATTGCTACTGGCTGGATATTGGAAGAGTTGAGGACTATCAGGTCGCACAGGATGAATTCGAACACCACAGAGAAAAGTTCCTGCCAGATGAACAATAAAAAAATTCTTATCACAGGGATCAACGGCTTCGTTGGAAGGAACTTTCTGCATCTCCTTCTGGAAAAAAGCCCGAATGCAGAGGTTTACGGGATTGACCGTTCATTCAATACTGCAGAAGATTTTACACCGATAGAATGCGACCTCAATCAAAGAGAAAATGTAAAAGTTGTCCTCTCTGAGATATCACCGGACTATATTTTCCATTTTGCGGGCATAGCCTATGCCAGTTCCTGGGACACCCTTTTTTCTGCGAACGTTAAATCCACTCTGAACCTTCTTGATTCAGTCAGAGATTTGTCATTCAATCCACGGATCATCATTATCGGGTCTGCTGCAGAATACGGTATTGCAGAGAAAATGCCTGTGGATGAGATGGCGGCGCCAAATCCCACTTCTCCATATGGTGCATCCATGAGCTGCAGAACGAATATTGCCATGACGTTCCGGAATATGGGCTGCGATATCATTGTCGGGAGGGTGTTTAACACAACCGGAGCCGGTGTGACAGATAAAACCCCGGTGGGATCGTTTGCAAGACAGGTTGCAGAGATAGAGAAGGGCTTGCATGAACCGGCAGTTCGCGCCGGCAGCCTGAGCCCACAGAGAGATTTTATTGATATCGAGGATGTTTCGAGTGCATTCTATTCTCTTGCATTGAAAAGCAAAAAGGGTGGCATATATAATATCTGCTCTGGAAAACCGCATTCTATAGAGGCAATGCTTGAAATATATATGGAACTCTCATCAAAAAAGTTCAGTGTCATAGCGGATCCTGACCTTATAAGGCAAAATGATATTGCCACAATGTATGGGGATAATAGGAAAATTCAGGATGAAACCGGATGGAGACCGGAAATCGGACTTCATGAAAGCCTGAAGAGAACGCTTGATCACTACAGAGGGTGTGAATCATTAACATTTTAATAGTATCCTTAACATTTAGACAGAGGTGAACAAAATGAAGATCGTGATTCTTTGCGGCGGACAGGGTACCCGCCTTAGAGAAGAAACGGAATACAAACCAAAGCCCATGGTGGAAATTGGTGATAAACCGATTCTCTGGCATATAATGAAAACATATGCTTCTTATGGATTCAATGAATTTGTTCTGTGTCTTGGATATAAAGGAGATATGATCAAAGACTATTTCTATCACTATAAAATGAGAAATAACGATTTTTCAATAAAACTTGGAAGCGGCGATATTACCATCCACGATTCCAGGGAGGAGACCGACTGGAACATAATCCTTGCAAATACCGGTCTTAATTCCATGACAGGAGCGAGAATAAAAAGGATAGAAAAGTACATCGAAGGAGATCGTTTTATGGTAACTTATGGTGACGGGGTCACAGACCTTGATATATCAAAACTTCTAAAATTTCACGATCAACATGGAAAAACCGGAACAGTGACCGGTGTATATCCTCCATCTCGCTATGGGGAACTCAGGATCGATGGAGACCGGGTCGTATCTTTTGATGAGAAACCTGAAATTGGAGTATCTCCGATAAGTGGCGGCTATTTTGTGTTCAACAAAGAATTCTTTGATTATTTGAAACCTGAAGAGTCCTGTATTCTTGAGAAAGACCCACTTTCAAATCTAGCCGCAGACGGTCAATTGAAGGTATATAATCATACCGGGTTCTGGCAGTGTATGGATACATACAGGGATTTTATGTTCTTGAATGACCTCTGGAAATCAAACAGGGCTCAGTGGAAGGTATGGTAATGAAATGGAAAGATAGACAAGTTTTCGTGACAGGATGCACCGGTCTTCTAGGCTCCTGGTTGTGCAGGGAACTCATTGCAAGAAAAGCGAATGTGGTCGGTCTGATCCGTGATTGGGTCCCCAGATCTGTACTGATCAATGATCACTACATTGATAACATGAATATTGTACGCGGTGACCTTGCCGATTTTTCCACTATAGAAAGAGCCTTAAACGAATATGAGATCGATACGGTTTTTCATCTTGGAGCGCAGACAATAGTGGAGATCGCTAACCGTAATCCGCTATCCACATTCGAATCCAACATAAAAGGGACATGGAATGTGCTTGAAGCTTGCAGAAGAGTTCCTTCTGTAAAAAAGATCATCATGGCTTCAAGTGATAAAGCCTATGGCGATCAGCCGGTGCTCCCTTATAGCGAAGATACCCCTCTGCAGGGAACCCACCCGTATGATGTTTCCAAGAGCTGCGCCGATCTTCTTGCGAAAACATATCATAAGACATATGGAACGCCTGTATGTGTGACACGGTGCGGAAATTTCTATGGGGGGGGCGATATGAATTTCAACCGGCTGGTGCCAGGGACGATCAGGGCATTGATGAACGATGAGCAGCCCGTGATAAGGAGCGATGGTTCTTATATCAGGGATTATTTCTATGTTGAGGATGGCGTGAATGCATATTTGCATCTGGCTGAAAAAATGGAGAATGAAAAGGTCCTGGGAGAAGCATTCAATTTCAGCAACGAACTACAGATCACAGTACTTGAACTTGTAAAAAAGATCATATCATTGATGGGAAAAGAGCACATTGAACCAGAGGTGCTTGGATCTGCAAAAAATGAGATCAAACATCAATATCTTTCTGCAAAGAAAGCGCGGGATATGCTTGGCTGGTCACCTAAATACACGCTGGATGACGGGCTTGAAAGAACAATTCAATGGTACAGTAAATTCCTTAAGGAGGCATAAAATGATAGATGGAGTCAAGATAAATCCCCTGGCAATAATACCGGATGAACGGGGGATGATACTAAAAATGCTCAGGTGTGATGATCCCGGCTTTCAAAGCTTTGGTGAGATATATTTTTCCATGATCTACCCCGGAGTGGTTAAAGGATGGCATATACATAAAAAAATGACATTGAATTATGCTGTAGTAAGTGGTTTCATTAAACTTGTTCTATATGATGATAGAGAAAGATCTCCAACAAAAGGTGAGATCCAAGAGATCTTTCTTGGACGTGAGAATTATAAACTTGTAACAATTCCCCCGATGGTATGGAACGGATTTAAGGGGATTGGGAAAGAACCTGCCATTGTTGCTAACTGCGCTACCATACCACATGACCCATCCGAGATAGAACGTCTGGATCCATTTAATAACCACATTCCTTATAATTGGGAGCTCAAGAACGGATGAATATCCTGATAACAGGTGGATTAGGTTATATTGGAAGTCGACTGGCGGAGTATCTTGGGAATGCAGGAAATATTAATGTAAAACTCCTCGCAAAAAAAAACAGCAGTATTCCGGAATGGGTGTCCGGGAGAAATTTAGTTGAAGGCGATGTTCTTGACATATCTTCACTTAAGACTGCCTGTGAAAATGTTGATACTGTTATACACCTTGCTGCATTGAATGAGATCGATTCGGGGAAAGATCCCATGGAAGCATTGAGGGTAAACGGGGGAGGGACTTTGAACCTGATAAATGCAGCAATTAGCAGCAAAGTCGAAAGAATAATTTATTTTTCCACATTTCATGTCTACGGTCTGAACGCTTCTGGTAACATCACGGAAAATACCCTGCCTTTGCCAGTACATCCATATGCGATAACACATCGCGTTTCTGAGGATTTTATCAGGATGTCGGTTAATAGAAAAGAACTGGATGGAGTAATTCTGAGGTTATCTAACGGATTTGGATATCCTTCACATACCCGGGTAAAGAGGTGGAGTCTTGTGGTCAATGATCTTTGCCTTCAGGCTGTCCTGAATAACAAAATAGTCCTGAAAACGTCAGGGAAACAGTACAGGGATTTCATCACATTGACAGATGTATCAAGATGTGTTGAGCATATTTTAAATCTTGATACTTCAAAAACCGATAGAGAAGATTGTATTTATAATCTGGGGGGAGAATTCTCCGTCTCTATTCTGGATATTGCGAAACTCATTAAAGAAAGATGCGAAGAAGTATTGAATATATCCCCTGAAATTGTCATAGGGAAAGATGATAACACGAAAAAGGTATTTGAGATGCCTTTAAAATACAATATAGATAAAATAAAAAAAACCGGGTTCAGATTGATATCGAACGTGAATGAAGAGATCGATAAAACCCTTATTTTCTGTAATGCCAATAAGGATATACTGAAATGCAGCCTGTAGTGAGCGTTATTATCCCAACATATAACCGGGCGAATTATCTTAAAGATTCGATCCGATCTGTTATTTCCCAGACTGTGAAGGATATCGAGATAATTGTTATCAATAATTACTCCACAGACAACACGCTGGAAATAGTACGCTCGTTCAACGATAATAGAATAAAGACAATAAATTTTAAAAATAGCGGAGTGATCGCAAGATCAAGAAATCAAGGTATAATACAATCTTCTGGTAAATATATCGCATTTTTGGATGACGATGATCAATGGTGTGAGGATAAACTTGAACTCCAGATAAAATATCTGGAATCGCATCCTGAATTCAGCGTCGTTTATTCAAACGCGATAATAATCGATGAAAAAGGGAACCGAAAGGGTCTGCTTATCAACCATGGTCAGGCAAAGGAAGGGCGAATTTTCCAGGACCTTTTGGGGGCGAATTTCGTTACCATCCTCACTGTATTAATGAGGAGACAAATACCAGACTCCATTGGATTATTCAATGAAGAGCCTTCAATGATAGCTGTGGAGGATTATGAATACTGGACCCGGGCAGCCTTGAAGTATGGTTTCGGTTATATTGATAAGCCCCTGGCGATGTACCGGGTGCATAGCGCAAGTTTAAGTAAAGCAAAAAGCACGGCGCTGTTGCGCCAGAAAGTGCTGCGAAATCTGCTAATTAACCGCGATGTTCCGGAGAACTATCATGATAAGATCATTCACAATATAGGGCGATTGGATTTCTCCGCATCAGTATACCACTGGAGCCTTTCAGACAGGATGAATGCAAAGATATGCGCCAGACGGTATATTTTTTTCAGCTTAAAATACCTCCGACTGTTGAACTTTGCTCTGGGGGTTCTATTATATATCATGATACATTTCAAGTATGAGTTTTTCAAGGGCGCTATCAATGCCTTCGAAAGCAGAATCGCAAAGATAATTTAGCCAATAAAGAATATCAATCAGGGAAGCATCAAAATATGATCTCCATAATAGTCCCGGCGTATAATGAGGAAAAGCGGATCAAGGATATGCTTGACCTGTACACAAATTATTTTTTTCCAAGATACCCTGACTCTGAATTCCTGGTCGTATGCGATGGAAATGATGGTACTGCAGCGATAGTCCAAAACATGGCACAGGAAAGAAGGATCGTAATTATGGAATATGGGAACAGGCTCGGTAAAGGGGGTGCTATAATGGAGGGATTCCGGAAAGCAAGGGGTAATACAATCGCATTCGTGGATGCGGATGAGTCTGTTTCTCCCAGAGACCTTGAAAAAATCATATATGAATTAAAGACCGAAGATTGTGCCATCGGGTCAAGGAGGATTCAAGGCTCAAATATAACGGTGCGGCAGCCGTTGAAACGGGTTATCAGCAGTAAAGTTTTTAACACGCTGGTCAATCTGCTTTTCAATCTTGATATCAGGGATACCCAATGCGGCGCCAAAGCTTTCAGGAAAGAGGTCATCACTAAGGTTTTACCGTCCATGAGATTGAATGGTTTTGAATTCGATGTAGAATTACTATGGAGATTAAAATCCATGGGATGCAGAATTAAAGAAGTCCCGATTCAATGGCAGCACAGTGAATATTCTCGATTCAGTCTCAAAAACGCGCCATCCATGTTCATGAATCTCTTGAAAATACGGTTTGAAAAGTGATTGAATCATCAAAACATATTTAAATTTATGAGCACGAAAAAAATAAAAGGAAAAAAAAGAGGTAAAACAATCCAGGATGGGTCGGATTGGAATACTCGATTGGGGAATTTATTCCGGTCAAAGAATTTTGACATTATGATACCGATAATTATGGTATTATCGCTTATTAATTCGATACGCGCCGCTGCGTCCCAGTATTATATTCTCGAATACCCGGATGACATCGTTTGGGTTTCCTGGGCAAGCCAGCACTTCGATCAGCCGCTTTCCATACTATTGGATAAACAGGGAACCGGGCTTCGACCCATGATAAATTTCCTGTATGCGATCGGCTATTCACTATGGGGTTCAAACGAAGTTTATTATTATCTCATGAATGGTGTTCTGTTCGCCGGTTCAATGGTGTTTCTGTACCTGTTGATAAAAATGCTGCACAGCAGACTGGCAGGCGTCATTGGAGTATTTTTATATCTATTTCTGGATGCGAGTTTTATCCTGGTATGGAAGATGAACTATACGACCTCGATCGCTGAAATCTTTTTTATTACCTCAAGCCTTTATTTTTCAATACATTTCTTTGAAAAAGCAGATAAAAAAAGCATGGTATTGGCGATTATCCTTGGAATTTTTGCGTTCCTCTCAAAAGAACCAAGTATTCTGATCATTCCCACGGTCAATATCTTATATCTATTGCACAAATGGAATTCTATTGAAACTGAAAAAAGAATCCCGGCGCTTCTTGTAAATATTTCATTACCCCTTTTGTTCCTGCTTATGACATTCGCGGTCTCATCCGAGGTCAGCGCTCCGCGGGAAGGTTCCCTCATTGAACTTGTCAAGACACGTTTGGCCACATATATAGAACTTGAAATTTCAGATACTCAGGGTCAGTTAAAAAATCCATATCTTCTTTTGCTGGCATGCGCAGGTACATTCTTTTTCCACAAGTTCAAAAAAGAGGAATATGGCGGAATACACATCAACCGGATCAAGGATGCAATTTCAGTCCTGATCATTGCATTGGCAGTAATCTTTTCCCAGGAAGGGTTCCTGTATTCGCTGAACGGGTCAATTTTAATAATTTTGCTGATGGGCATAAGCTTTGTATTTGGAAATGTCGGTCAGAGGCTTGGTATTGCATGGTTTGGTGTGGCGCTGGCTCCGCTTCTTGTAACGACCCAGATAGTACAGCCCACCTATCTGGCGGAACCCAATCTGGGAATTTGTTTATTCATCGGGGTCACCATTGCGGATTATCTCAAATATATTTTTTCACGGGAAGTTTATGAATTAAAAGATGGCAGTGATGCCGGACACTTACTAAAAATCGCGAACATTGCAATAGTCGTATTGATACTTCTGTTACAAATACCCGCAGCGTTTACCGAGATAGAAAATACGAATGGTTATCATAAAATGGTATCGGATAGCCAGACAAGTTTCAAAGAAGCCGTTGAATATCTGAAGGTAAGTGTCCCAAAAAATGGAACGATCTATTATATTTCAACAGAACAGCGCCAGAAAGTTGGAGGGGGGCAGATTGATGCAGATGTATTCCAGTGGCTGTTATGTTTCAAGGGGCGCTGCGATATAAGGGTTGAGAAATTGGCATCCGAACAACCAAAAGACGGATACATTGCGCTACTTAGCAATCTGGATGTGTATATCTTCACAAATGAGTATAAGGACTTGATCGAACGAGCATATGTGTTGAAAGAAATCAAGAATGGTGAGAGGGTGGCATATATTGTCGGGATTAAGAAATAGCCCCGTATATCCTGAGATATTCCAGGATAACCCTGTTTATATCATATCGTTCGTTAACAAGTTCCCTTCCGGCTGCAGCTATTTTTTCCGCAAGTTCCCTTTTTTCCATGAGCAGCATGATCTTCTCGGACATATCTACGGGGTCATCGATCTTCGTGAACATGCAATCCTTTCCGTCCTGAAATACCTGCGGCAGTTCTCCTACTGGTGTGGAAATCACAGGAATACCTCTGGACATGGCTTCGATAACTGATCTTGGTGATACTTCGAATCTGGATGGCAGGACGAAAATATCGATATCATCCAGAAAATCATTAAGGTCTGTTTCCGATAACCTGCCAAGGAACCTGACATCTTCTATATTTTTCCCTAACTCCTCAAGATTTTTTCTTAAAGGCCCATCACCCGCGATGAGAAGACCTGAGTCTTTATATCGCTGTTTGACGAGCGAGAAAGCAGATATTAAAACCCGGATATTTTTTTCCTGAGATAATCTTCCGAAATAAGCTATTTTTATGTAATTTCCTGCATGCTTTTTAACGGGTTTTTTGCCCGGAATATTGATCGGGAGAGGAATGTAAATTATCTTTGATTCCGGTATTTTAAATGTCTTTATCAACCAGTTCCTTTCAAATTGAGCCGTTGAAATTATTTTATCGGCACGTCTGAAAATATAATCACCAAAAGGTCTGTAAAACCTGTGAAGAATATTTCTTATCAGGGATTTTGAAAATCCGAATGTATGTGGTGTGAATATGAATTTCTTTTTTCTGGAAAATGCTGCAAAGAGCGCAGGAAAGGCATTATAATTATGGGCGTGCATCACATCGCAATCCTGCCCCTTCAAATAGAAATACATTGCAGGCGAGAAAAAGTATGCCTCACCGGGGGCAAAAGCCAGGAAGCGTGTTATCTTTACACCATTTATCATTTCTTTTTCGGGCAACTTATGTGATGAATATGTACATACAACTTCAACATCGTTCCCCATTTTTACGAGCGCCTCGCTTAATTCTTTAACATGGGTCTCTATGCCGCCTATTTCCGGATAATACCTGGAACACACCTGAATTATTTTCATATTCTTTTTTAACAAATATTTTAGTTAAGTACTTATTTACCAAAGTATAAATGGTTTGGTGAATATACTATCACGACAGAACAATGAATATATTTTTGATCGTTTATATTATTTTCATATCCATTTCTGGTGCCCTTGCTCTCTGGTTCCTCAGGTATTGTGATCTCCTTGTCAAGCATAAGGTCGTGCATCAGGTTATCAAGGCAGAAAAAGATTACATGCCATATGTTTCCATAATAATCCCTACATACAATGAAGATTTGATCATAAGGAACAAACTGGAGAACACACTTGATATAGACTATCCAGAAAAAAATCGTGAAATCATTGTGGTGGATTCTGCATCATCGGATGACACAGCATATATTGTTAAGGATTTTAAGTCGGTTAGTCTTTTAACTGAGAAAGAGCGGAAGGGCAAAGCCCACGCTCTTGCTGAGGCATTCAAGAGAGCAAGAGGCGAACTTTTATTGATCACTGATGCAGATGCCATGTTAAACAGGGATGTTCTTGAAAAAATGGTCCCGTTTTTTGCTGATGCCACGATTGGAGCAGCTACCGGAAAATTATCGCTTGTTGGTAAGGAGTCGAAATCGAAGACATCCGAGACTGCATACAGGACGTTTTTTGATATTTTACGCATCTATGAAAGCAGGATAGTCTCTACGATGGTGTTCAACGGACCTCTGATGCTGTTCAGGGCAAGTATCGTGGAGCCGCCTTCGATGAATTCTGTCGCCGATGACACGGAAATGGCTTTTCAGGTGATAAGAAAAGGTTATAGGGCGATTTACATTCCGGATGCTGTTTTTTTCGAACGTGTCCCTGCAAGCAATGACACAAGATTAAGTCAGAAAGAAAGGAGAGCCCAGGGGCTTGTGCAGTCATTCATCAGGCACAGGGACATGCTTTTCAACGCGAAATACGGGCAGTTCGGAAAAGTGATTTTTCCTGCAGAATTCATAGTTCACATATTGCTTCCGTTCGCTCTTGTCATCACTACTATATCAGCAATAATTTCATTCCTATATGAACCCATCACGACAACTATTGTTTCGATAACCGCAGCGGTGATTGTCATGCTTTACGCTTTAAGTGTGTATCGAAAGTTCGTCCATGAAACTGAAAACAAGAAAAAATTGAACTTCGACGAGGTAAAAGTCACTGTTCTTTCATTTATACAGCTTGAATTTGCATTGTTCATGGGGGCAGTCAAATTGTTTATTTACGGTAGTAACTATAAATGGGAACAGATCAAAGAAGCTCGCGTTGAAGATGTTAAGTCTCCATAGTCCTTGATAAAGGAAAAACCTGTCATGAAATTTCTAAAAAAATTGGCAGACCCCACAAGCAGAAATTCGTTGGCCACTATAACGAGAAAGAAAAATTTCGAGCTGTTCCTATCGCTAACTGCATCCATTCCAAAGCCCTTAAAGATTCTGGATATCGGCGGCACTCAGCAATACTGGGAAGAAGTTGAGTTCAAGGACATGGAAGTCGTTGATGTGCTCCTTCTCAACATATCAGAAGAGAGGACAACCTTCCCGAACTTCAGGAGCATGGCAGGAGATGCAAAGGATCTTCGCGCATTCAAAGACAAGGAATTTGATATGGTCTTTTCGCACTCGGTGATCGAACACGTTGGGGGATTGGAGGATCAGCGTAAAATGGCTGATGAATTAAGGCGGGTGGGTAAAAGATACTTTCTTCAAACCCCAAATCGGTATTTTCCGTTCGAGCCGCATTTTCTGTTCCCGATGTTCCAGTTCCTTCCTTTATGCGTAAAAGTATGGCTGGTCTCTCACTTCGATATCGGATGGTACAGGCGGACACCGGATAGGAAAAAAGCCCTGGAGATAGTAACATCAATAAGGCTGCTGACCAAAAAGGATTTGTGCGAGCTTTTTCCTGAAGGAAGCATTTACAGGGAGAGGTTTTTGGGTCTTACTAAATCTTTCCTGGTCATCAAGAAGCAAAGAATTTAAATATGTACGATATTTATTAGTCATAACTTCCACTTAAAACATATATTTTGAGGTGTACTTTGGCTAAAAAATCCATTAGAAAGAAGGCAGTAAGAACTGAAAAAACAAAAGACGAAAAGAAAGAAGATAAAGTAGACGGTTTTATCAAAACGAAGTATCTTACATATATTGTTCTCTTTGCAATATTCCTCTTCTCTTTTTATATTAGAGGGATTGTACCAATACAAAATGTTTTTAGCAGAGGGATGGTAGGTTTTGCAATGGACGACTCTGTTTTTCAGATGAGGTTAGTGGAAAATACTATTTACTTTTTCCCACACAGGATATTTTATGATGCATTTACAATGTACCCTTATGGAAGTCAGTTGAGCTGGGGTCCTCTATTTGGTCAGATGATCGCTTTTTTCTCCTTACTCATGGGGTTCATAACGAATAACTGGAATCTCACAATTGCCGGAATGCCATCCCAATTTATTATTGATACGGTTGGCGCTTTCTTTCCTGCTGTTTTTGGGGCATTGATAGTATTCCCGGTCTATGTTATCGGAAAAGAAATACTTGATGAAAAAGCAGGATTGATCGGGGCATTTCTTATATCAATAATGCCGGGTCAGTTCATATCAAGGTCAGTGCTCGGATTCACGGATCACCATATAGCAGAGGCATTTTTTACGACTTTGATGATGATGTTTTTCATTATGGCAATTAAGAGAGCTGAAAACATCACATTTGATCACTGGCTGAATAAGGACTGGGTAACATTGAAAGTTCCAATAGCATATTCTATATTAGCAGGAATCACGTTTGGGGCATATCTTCTAACATGGACTTTTGGTGTTATTTTTGCAGTTATTTTTGGAATCTTTATTGCAGTCCAATATGCAATAGATCATTATCGAAAGAAATCTACAGAATACCTGGGTATTGTGGGCATAATAGCTTATTTAGTTGCAATGATAATGGTTTTACCTTATGTCGAAATCAGTAATGGATTCAAAGCTGAATTTTTTTCTCTTTTGCACCTGGCAGTTACAGGAGGATTTGCATTAGTATTTGTTTTTTTGAGTTTAGTTTCCAGGGAAATGAATAAAAGAGATTTGAATGGAAATCATTACATATTATTTATGTCAGGATTAATCCTGATAAGTCTGATTTTTGTTAGATCATTTATCCCAGCCCTTTATGCAAGTACTTTAGGCAGGTGGGATTTCATATTTAAATCCGGGGGAGCATTGACAATAGGAGAAGCTTCACCAACCATGTTCCAGAATACTCCAGGCGGGTTATTGGGTGATTATTCCTCTGTAACTTATTTACTTGCTTACATAGGCATTCCTATCGGCGAGGCAAAGGATTATATTTTAAGTAATGCCCTGGGTGGTTTTGGCTATAATTTTTATTTTGCTTATATCGCAATTTTTGTTCTTGGTTATTATATATCCAAAAAACAGAAAGCTGAATACTCATTACTTGTTATCTGGAGCCTTTTTGTCCTTGCCATAATGCTGGCACAAAACAGATTCGCGTATTATTACGCTGTGAACGTGGCGATATTATCTGGTTTCCTGGGCTCTAAATTCATGGGCCTTGTCAACTGGAAAAGTCTTGATTCAAATAATGCGATCGAATGCCTGAAGAAAATCAGGATCCAGCATATCCTGTTATTAATTATTGTTATTGCATTGACTGCATTCCTGCCATCTGAGGCATCGCCTTATGGGGATTCATGCGGCAGCTGGCCGTGGTCATGCGAACGAACAAAATGGGGCGCTATAACCGAGGGAGAATATGAATGGCACGATGCGCTTACCTGGATGAAAGATAATACTCCAGACCCGGGTTTGGATTATTATGCTATTTATGAGAAACCAAAGAATGGCACATATCCCTATCCTGAGACCGCCTATGGCGTCATGAGCTGGTGGGATTACGGACACATAATCACATACTGGGGACACAGGATCCCGAATGCGAACCCGTTCCAGGCAGGTATAGGTGGAGGACCGGATCACCTTCCGGGAGCTTCAACTTTCCTCATAGCGCCGACAGAAGAAAAAGCAAATGAAGTTCTCGATAAACTGGGCATCAACGGAAAACCCGGAGCACGATATGTCGTGAGCAACGCATATATGGCTTATTCTATTCTCGGGATTTTTGCAGAATGGGACATGTCAAATGAAGGGTATTATATTTCAGTCCAGACATCCCAGGGAACAGTTGGCGCTCCATCATTGAAATATTTCAATACAATGGAGGCAAAACTCCATATCTTCGATACAAATGGTCTGCATAATTACCGGCTTGTGCATGAATCCACACCCGCTCCTTATTATAGGGGGGGCAATGAAGAAAAGTGGACTAAAAATGTGTATAATGTATTATATGGAGGTAATCTGCCAGTTGAGGACTCAGGGTATGCCAAGATATTTGAATATGTAAAAGGCGCAAATATCACGGGTCGTGCTCCGTCAAATACCACAGTCACCCTTACAAACATCATCAAAACAAACATTGGAAGGACTATTCAGTATTCACAGACAACAACGGCAGCTAATGGGACATATGTCTTTACGGTCCCATATTCGACAACGGGTCCTATCGCAGGAGAGACTAATTTCGATACGCAGCCGACAGGGAAGTATACCGTGACAGCAGGAAATGTCACAAAGACGGTCGATGTTGGTGAAAGGGATGTCCTTGATGGCGGTACCGTGACGCTCGATTTAATGCCGGGAAAATAATGTTCAGGATGACTTATAGCACGATTCTTAAATTTCCGTAATATTTTAGCCGCAGATGAACGCAGATAAACGCGGATGCGTTGCTATTAATCTGCGTTCATCTGCGTTTATCTGCGGTTTCGTTTATCATAGATATAGCGGTTATTTTCGAACTTCACTATAGCTGTCATCCTGAAAAACCGTAATTTTATCTGCAATCCCTGCGGTATCATCCAATCCATAACCTGTTTTTCCCACGACTGCCACTACACTGCACCCCCTTCTGAAAAGCTCAATGTCTTCTTCAGAGTCAGCCACGATTATGCGGGGCTTATCAGATAGCGTGAAGCCGTCTGCGATAACGATATCGCTATCTGAAAAATATTTATTACAGATATCGTCAATTCCCATTTCCTCTTTTGCTTTTCGGATGACTGCAAACTTAACGGACGAAGATATTGCAACGGTATCAGCCCCTGCATTTGCGTATTTCCAGGTATCCTTGCCTTCTATGTCCATCTCAAAATCGCCGTGCTTATGATATTTAAGGGCTCCAATCCTCAGACCTCGGGATTTGAGTTCTTTGATAAGTCTTTCCACAAACCCTGATTTATCTGTTTTGCTTTTTCCCACAATACAAATAACCTTCATGACAGCCTCTCTGGATGCGTGAACACCGAGAGTTTATCCTGCGATACAAAACATACAAGACAGACCCCGGTACGTTCTGCCGCTTCAACCCCTGTATTCAGCGGCGCGGTCTTTGTGGCAACAAGGGGTATCCCTGCCCGCGCGGCTTTCATAACCATTCCCGCGGACTGGCGCCCTGAGGACAGCAGGAAATGACTGCCGAGGTCGATACCTTCGATGCAGGCGCGCCCAACCACCTTATCAAAAGCATTATGCCTCCCCACGTCTATCGCCTTTACAACGCACTCGCCCGCGTTATTAACAAGACATGCGGCATGTGTCCCGTGCGTCATTTTATATATATCAGATTCCAGGAACCGGAGGCTCTTTTTAATGGCGCCCAGACTGAAGACCGCATCAGAATCAACGCAGACAGGTTCATTCTCATCCCACCGCACGCCCACACAGCCGGATGAGCGCAGTTCGCGCCAGAGTTCGATATGTTCTGAAGGTTCGATCTCAACATGAATCGTCCTTCCGTCGATGCGGATATCTTTTATCTCCTTATGGGATTTCACCATTCCCTCGCAGATGAGATATCCACGAGCCAGTTCATCCAGCATCTCAGGCGTGGCAAGTATGGCTGCCATATGAACCCTGTTCACGAACAGGTCAATCGTATCCTCGACTGCCACGGCGTATGACATGGTACGCTGTCCATTGTCCAATTCTGTTGCCTTGTAATTCTTCGTGTACATATTATCTTGATAATCCCTGTATATCCTCATCCGTATTGATATTAATAAATGTTCGGAGGTCCGGGTCTAACTTCCTTATTTCATCCACAGGGACATAATTCACATTCATCCTGAATACTGGAGCAAGTATTGTTTTTTCGCCACGCTCTATCGCCTTTCTTGTCTCCCGTATCATTGGCATGCATCTGTAAACGGCATGCAGCGGCTCAAGAAAACCGTCTTCCCGGCGGGGGATGGCGGCATCATAATTCTCGCTTCTCTTAAACAGCAGCCCTACCACATCAGCATTGATAAAAGGCATATCACATGCCGAAATGAAACAATATTCATCCTGGCATTCAGAAAGCCCGGAAAGGATCCCTGATATAGGTCCCATATTCCTGTGATCGTCGTATGCGAACCTGTATCCTCTGCCCAAAGTCGCCTCCAGCACTTCTCCCTGCGCCCTGTCGCGCACGGATATGATTATGCTGTCCACGACTTTCTCATGCCTCTCTATTATTAATTCAATAAGCGGTCTCCCATTGATATCGATAAGGGCTTTTTCCCTGTAGCCCAGCCTGCTGCCCATACCACCTGCCAGGATGAGAGCTGAATAAGACATTAAATATGCCCTGCCTCTTTCATGCTGAAATGCCGTCCGTCTCCTATTATGACATGGTCAAGCACATCTATCCCTATTATTTTCCCGGTCTCTACCAGTTTCTTTGTTATCTCGATATCTTCCCTGCTGGGCGTTGGGTCGCCAGAGGGATGGTTGTGCGCTACAATGATGTGCGCTGCCGATTCGGCAAGAGCCATCTTGAATACCTCCCTGGGATGGACGATATTCGCGTTGAGCGACCCGATGGAGATGGTCTCCTCTTTGATTATCTGGTTCTTGGTGTCAAGACATAATTCGATGAACATCTCTTTTTTCTGCTCCCTCATCTTCGGGTATATCCGCCTGTACACGTCTTCAGGCGAGTTGATCTTAGGTTTTGATTCTTCACTGAAGGATTCAAGCCTGCGTGCGATCTCAAAACACGCCGCGATCTGCGCGGCTTTGCTATCCTTGATGCCGTGTATCTCAGTAAGCCGGGCTATGTTTGTCTGTGAAAGCTGCTTAAGGTTATACATTGACAGAAGCCTCTGGCACAGGTTTATCACGTTCTCCTGTTGTGTGCCAGTCCTCAGGATTATTGCAAGGAGTTCTGAATCCGCAAGCGATGAAGCGCCGTTCTTAAGGAGCCTCTCCCGCGGTCTTTCCTCTTTCTGCATATCAAGGATCCGGACTTTGTATTCATGCATACAGCCACTGAATTGTTTTTGGGGATTAAAATCTTTCTAAACGTTCATCGAAGCATGACCGCATCATAGTATAATAATTCCAAAATGATGTAACCATATAGATTAACCGCAATATCAAACAACCTCTCGTCTCGCTCATGCCAAGAAGCGCTGCGCGAAGGTGTGCGTCTGCATTATTATCTATTGAATTATGGGCATATTTCCTGTCCTCCGGGACAAGTGACCCCAGCATATCAAGAATGTCAGCCTTTAACCCCCGCTCATTCTCGTTGACTATTATGCCGCATGTGGTGTGGCGCGTGGATATAACGCAGATACCGTCACTTATGCGGCTCTCTTTCACAAAAGCGCGCACGCGGTCTGTTATGTCTACGAGTTCTGTTCTGGCAGTTGTCTGGATGTCCATTGGAGATCACCCCATCAAAACAGTAAATTCGAATAACCCGGGATAAGCTTTTTCATGTGCGGGGTATTAAAACATTATAAGAGTTTATAAACCCAACATATCTCTATACAAAGCATGTGTATGGAAAGGTATATGTAATAATCATAATAATCATATACGGAGGAATACTATGAAAACATTAAGAATATTAGGTGTAATTTTGTTAGTTCTTGCGAGCCTGGCAATCCCGGCGCTATCACAAAACGAAACGACCCCGGTTGAAACGACAACAGCGCCAACGGTGACAGCAACTACTGCTGCACCCACTACCGCTGCACCCACGGCTACTGCCGCAGTAACGCAGGGAAAATTCCGTGTAGGCCCGTCTATTACACTAAGACCTGTAACCGAAGTGATAGAAACCAACCAGGATGGAATTGTTGAATTGTTCATGACCAACCCATCCTTGAACGATGTAACGTTGACCGTGGATGCACAAGTCAAAGTACCAAGCGGCATACATGTTTACGGTGAAAGTTTCGGACAGGGATCAGGCGCCGGAGTGGTAGCCGGGACATTCAGTGTTCCACCCGGTACATCACGAACTATAATTCTTACTGTAAAAGCGGATAAATCAGCAAGGATCGGCTCACATACTCTCTCGTTCACAGGATTGTACTGGCCGGGTAATGATAAAGACAATTTCCAGCCTTTGAGCCTTACGTACTCTGTAACTGTCAAGGAACCCTCAAAGGTGATTCCTGATGAACCTAAAACAACAGCAACAGAGACGACCAAATCACAAATACCTGGATTTGGCGCTATACTGGCGATCTTTGGTGTATTGACAATAGCACGTTTGCTATCAAGGAAAATATAAATAAATATACCAGGATTCAAAACGAGTATGGCTTTATCGATCGAATCGATCGATATGCCTGCTCGATTTTGTTGAAAGGATTCGTT
This sequence comes from Methanobacteriota archaeon, assembly GCA_043729865.1. Taxonomy (GTDB): domain Archaea; phylum Halobacteriota; class Methanosarcinia; order Methanosarcinales; family Methanoperedenaceae; genus Methanoperedens. The sequence continues at coordinate 41,368 of JAYTKX010000108.1, read as the reverse complement.
AAGGAAAAAAATGAAGAAAATATATTTATTATTTATAATCTTCATATTATTAGCTAATAACGCTTCAGCTAAAGTGTTCACCAATTATGGGAACGATTTTAGTATAGAACAGCTAGCCGGCTGGGCAGTTGTCCAGGAACCAGACGGTTCAGACCAGACATTCACCAGCCAGACCGGCAAGGCATGGGTGAGGGTCGTTGTTGCATCTTCCGAAGGAATGACCCTCGCAGAAATAGTAGATGCAAGAAAAGAATATTTGAACAGCATCGATATCTATCCTTATAGTGAAAAAGATGTCACCATCAGCGGGATGACGGGCGTAGAATTAATATTTACTGAATTGTATAAAGAAAGAGATTATAAGGAGACACAAACACTCGTTCTCTCAGGTAACAAATATTACATATTAACATTTGGGGCGCGAGTAAATGATTACACTTTTTATTCAGAGGACTTTGACAGGATCCTCAATTCATTTAAACTTCTGAGAATAGGTTCACCTGCTAAAGTTGCGAATGTTGCTCCAACGCCTGTGGAAACGGTAAAAGAACTATCAGCAAGCGTATCCCTTCACAGAGAAAAAACAAATGTGGTGGTAGGTGAGGATGTCCTGTTAAAATTGTCTGTGGTCAATCTTATTACAAAACCTGTCATGAACGTTCAGGTAATTATAAAACCCCCTTCAGGTATGTCTGTTACTTCAACGGAATTCAGTCAGGGCGCAGCAGGGCAATATACATCTAAATACAAGCTTGAACCCGGCGATAGCAAAGTTATTGTAGTGAGTTTAAAGCCTAATGAAAATGGCAATTTTATTGTTGAAGGATGGGTCGTATATTATTTCGGGGATGATATTACTTCGAAAAAGGAAGAAATTCTGAAGGAACCCATAACTGTAAGGCTCCCAGGTGAAATAACATCAACGGTCAACCCACAGGGCGGAGAAAAATCCGATGGTTCATCAACAATTCTGGGGCTAATTGCTATAATAGCGATGATCTTCACTGCATATGTGGTCTTCAGTAAAATTTCTAAAGCAATTACAAATGTATCCGGGAAAGGCAAGACTCCGGTAGATCTGGAGGTCAGATCGTCGGATGTTGAAAGATCGACACCACCGCATGTTGAGGTTGAACGTGAAGAAGAACCGATAAGAATTGAGCCAGAGATAGAAAAAGAATCTGCCTTCGAATCTGAAAAAAGAAAACAGCATAACATTGTATCGCTTGAGGAGCTCGATATCGAAACCAGGAACTACCTGAGTTCCGGGGCAAATGCCGCAATTTCAATGCTTGATGCTGAGATCGCAAAAGCCCGGAGCGATGCGTTTCAGGTTCAGGGTGAGATAAAGAAAGACGAGGAGGTGCTTACCAAGCTCGGGAACAGGCTTGTAAATAAAGAGATCTCAGACCAGACCTATAATGATCTGAAAAATAAGTATATGAGAAAGATCTCTGGATCGAAAAGTAAAGCCGCGAATCTTGAAAGCGATGCGGCGAGACTGAAAAAGATCCTTTCATTTATCCAGGAAAAGGGGAAATATTATGAGTAGGTTAGTATGAAAAAATTACGATACGCTATTCTGATCCTTTTGCTGATTTTCCTCGCCAATACAGCTTCAGCTCCCGCGAATAATTACGTTCCTCTTACTCTGGCGCCCGGAGATGAAATGACCCAGACACTGAGTTTTTCTGGAGCTTATGGTCGCTTATTTGCCACGGCTGACGCTTCTGGCAGTGCTGCATTATGGGTAATACCAAGACGCATAGATTTCGGTGCGATCGATCCAGGAGAAATAATTGAAAGGGATTATACAATAAGTGTTCCAGGGAGCCAGAAACCTGGATATTATGAGGTTATATGGGGATTCAGCTGCAAATATACGGATGGTTCGGCATGTTCATCCGCCAGTAATGTAGTGCTTCAAATAACTGTAAAGGCAGATACTGCACCAACATCTTCAGGGGCTGAATACGAATATCTTACAATCAAGCAGGGAGAGGAAATAAATAAATATTTATCTTTTTCAGCCAGGAGCGATGAATACGGGCTAAATGCGTGGGCGGACGCTTCGGGTAATGCAGCATCGTGGGTCACACCAGGGCGAATAGATTTCGGCGTATTTGGTGCGGGAGAGTCCAGAGATGAATATTATACTATTACAGTTCCGAAGAATCAAAGACCCGGTAATTATGAACTTATCTGGATATGGGGGTGCGGATATAAATCAGGGAAATCCTGCCAACCGCTTACAAGCAGCTATTCATATAAGATCACAGTAGAGGGAGGGAGAATACCAATATACACACCAGCATCAGAATCAATGGACCCAAATATTGCCGTGGGTATTTTCATTTTGATATTTGTCCTGGTATTATTTATTGTAGGCTTATATATTCTCGTCTGGATTGTCAAAGACGCCAATAAAAGGGGAACTAGCGGAACCCTGTGGGGAATTTTAGTATTCTTTTTAGGTATTATTGGTTTGATATTATATTTTATTGTTAGACCAAAAGGCAATATTGTATCATGCAATTATTGCGGAAAACAAAAATTAGAAACATTGGCTCAATGTCCGCACTGCAAGCAATCCCCGGCATCTGCCTACAGACCGGCTCCGGCACCTATGACAGCTCCACGTCCTGTTACTCCTGTTAGACCTGAAGCTACTATTGATGATTTGAAAAAGCAAAAAGAAAAGCTCAACAGGATCAGGGAACTTCTTGAAAAACTGGATGAGAGGCTTGCGCAGGGAGATATAACCGAAGGCAGATACAAGGAATTATCTGGGCAATATAGGGATGAGGCTGAGAAACTGAAGAATATGATAACCGAGAAAGAGCTTTTGAAAGAGGTCGGGCTCTAAGCCGGATGAAAAATATACTGGGATGAGATCAGGATAAATCATGATACCGGATAAACAGAATGAAATGGAAGATATCAGATCGCACAAAGATAAGATCAGCAAAATCAATACGCTCCTTGATAAACTGGATGAAAGGCTTGCATGCGGTGAAATAACTGAGTCCCGATACAAGGAATTGCGCGACCGGTATAAATCCGAGGCTGAAAAACTGAAGGATCATTTGACAGAGCAGGAGATTATGCGGGAGGTCGGACTCGAAGCCGGGAATGATGAAGTGACTGAGTTTCGAGAAGAAGAGCCGGAAAAAGAAGTTGTTTATGAAAGTAATACTAAATATTGTTCAAATTGTGGAGCTCAAATAGATGAAAAAGCAGAGATATGTCCTAATTGTGGAGTACGTGTTTTATTTCCGCAGGTGTATCAACAAAATAAAAGTGGGGCTCTTGCCGCTATTCTTAGCGCCATTATTCCGGGTGTTGGTCAAATCTATTGCGGCAGGGGGGGTAGAGGGGTAGGGATTCTTTTATTGAATATTTTCCTGTTTTTCCTGTTTGGATCGGCAGCTTCGCAAGACCCGGGTTCTGGCGGACCAGGATTTTTCCTTTTATTAATGGTATTGGTCTATATATGGAACATCTTTGATGCCCATAAACTTGCCAGGACGCCACAGTAAGCTTTTTCATTAATACTCAGATATTATAGCCAGAATGCTAAAAGGAAAATTAATTACACTTGAAGGTATCGATGGGACTGGAAAGTCCAGAATAGAAGAGATTAAACGAAAGGTATCTATAATAGTTGAACTATTAAAATTTAACTAATTAAACTCTTAACTCCAAATTATAAAGATAATAAGAGAGTCGACAGATATGGAAGACACCAAGAAACAAATTAAATTGGAAATTGTAAAAATACAAGAAGCAACATCAAAAAAGAATAAAGAAATATTATCTGAAACATTATCTAAGGGCATATTAGTAAAAGGAATACTAAAACTGGCTGGGAGATGGATCCCAGAGTATCCTCCGAGAGAAATAAAAGATGAGGAAATATTTAATACCGCATTTAAAGATTTTAATTCTGATGCCGTTGTTGGACATTATGAATAAATGTTTTCTTTCACTTGCGGTTGAACCAGTCGGGAAAGAATTCTTTGAAACTATTCTTGGTTATGAGTCTTTGACTTCTAATAAGTCCTTTGAAGACCATATAAACAAGTTTAATATTTTATCTATGTTTTTTTTTGGAAACTTTGAACATGCGTACACAAAATTGAGGTCGGCATCAAAAAAAGAGATTGGGAAGTACTATAATGAGATATTTCCAGATGAAGATGAAAAGAAAAAAAGAGTTGAGAAATACACGAAACAACGTCTTCCTTTTGATGATATTCAAGAAATAATGGGATGGGATCTATGGTGTTTGGGATATCTTTCAAAGTCATATATTTCTAGTATCAACGAGAATAGAGAAAAATTGCTTCCAATACTTGAAGAGGCAAAAAATAAAGGAATTTCAAGCGATGATGCTTTTGATAAGATGGGAAAGCCAAAAGGCACAATGTTAGACCCCATTCTTCGAAAGGCAGCATTAGACTACAATTCTAAGCCATACGGGATATATGAGAAGCATATCCCTTTTTTGAAAAGACTAGAAAATGCCATAGAAGTTTGCAAACAGAAAGCGAACACAGAGTACATTGATAAAATTAGAGAAATAGGAAGACAAAATACAGCTGCATATCTGACCTTACATGATATTGATATGTATATTGCAACATCGATGAGATCTCCGAGCCATTTCACGACTACAAAGATGCTTATAAAAGACCTATTTGAAATTCCAGAGATTAAAGAGATGAACATGAGGTATTTTGATCCAACCCTCTCGTTTAGCCACGATCGTGTTGATAAAGGTCTGATAGAGTGCTTGATGATAAAAAGGGCAAAAGTAACAATATATAATGCACAAGAATACGATACATTTGGCAAGGATTCAGAAGCTGCTGTAACTCTCGCACAAGGTGGAGCGGTAATAGTTTATATTGCGCGACTTTTTGGGGAGGGGGATGTGCAAGAATTCAAAAAATTTTATGAAGATATTGATGCGGTAATGCTTATGGATGATAGTGAAGGTATAGAAAATCTAGTTGATTTTATAAGAAGGGAAAGGTACGCAACAGAACTAGACCTAGAATGGATTATCAAACCTGGTGTTGGCAAAGCAGAAGTGATTACTTTGATGATTCAAAATAAAGGATCGAAATTGCTTCAAACTGTATATAAGAATGATGAGAAAAAGTTGAAAGAGGCTTTAGATAGACTTGGATATGAAGAATTTCCACAAGAATCTCCAACAAGCTTCTTACTACCGGAGACTAGTGTGTATATAGATGCCATGGCAAAAAAGGTCAGTGAAAAAAAAACGGAATGGACATATGAACTTTTTGCTCTTTGCACAATGATTAATTTAGAAAAAAGGGCGCTTATATTTAAGGAAGGTCACCCTTTAAGTTTGCAAACATCTCCAGATGATGGAGTTGCGAGAGGTGTAATAATTACGAGAAGTGTAGCTAAAACTGCAGAAGTATTGAAGGCTATGTTGTGTAGAACCCTTGGTTATAACATTGAATATGGTAAATATGCTTGCTTGTTGCGGGATGTTATTACAAAATCACCAGTTAGAGTTGTTACAAGAGACAAAAATTTAACGGTGGCTTTTTGGAGCAAACATCAGGAAGGAAGAAAAAAATTCTACTTCAGTGATTCGGAATGAGAGCATATACGACTTCATTTCTTGGCGTTCTCCCAAATCCTGCAGCGCTCAGATGCGGTTGAACGTTACACATTATTAGCTTCGGAAGCAAAAATTTAAACATTAAAAGATTAAAATGATTAAACTTAGGAGATAATAAAAATTATGGTAAAAATTGAAATATTTAAGATTATATTAAATTATATACAACATAGCGCAATTTTTGGGAATATAGTTGTTACACTCGGAATTGCAGAATATTGCTTATATTGTCTGATTAATTCGAAATTCATGAAAATTCCTAAGTTAATCTCAACACATGTATTTGCTGATGATTATTCTGAAGCGTGGGTTGCTTAAACACATACTTTAAAATATAAGGGATCTATTATGTTCGATAAATTACAAGGATTAGAAAAAATAAAGCAAATGGGTCTTCCATATCCTCCGTATGCGGCGATAAAAAGTGAAGAAGTAACGCCAAGTAGAATTAAAGAAATTATAAAAGAGTTAGGAATACCTAACTTGGAGGGGGAACGCTTGGGAATTGTGATACGGACTTCTGGAGCGGGGAGATTGGGTGGTAGAAGCGACCTACATTTAACTAACGTTGAGGATATAATAGATTGGGCTACAAAGTTAAAAAGCAAAAATGGAGCGCATGTAAAGTTAATAATCCAACATGTTATAGATGCAAAATGTTCTGGGGTTATACTTAAAGATTATAAAACAGTCGTAGAGATTGTCAAAGGCGATGCGCCCTCTTTGTTAGAAGGCAAAACCATAGATATCGACAAGTGGATTTATGTGGATAATGAATGGAAACATGAAAATACAAAACAAAGATTTTTAAATACCAAAGATTTAGAAGTTCTTGCAGAGTATATCAAAACCATGCCGGAGTATAGCTATTTTGAGTGGTCATTATCAAAAAAAGGTAATTTTTATTTTTATGAGTTTATGAGTCGCAAAGAAAAGAAAACAAACGATGAAAATTTTGAACATGTTGGGGAACAAATCAAGGGGTTTGGTGCAAGTCCTGGCTTAGTGATTGGTTTTGTAAATGTTGTTACAAATCCAGCTAACATCAATACTGTAAAAAAAGGAGATGTTTTAGTGATACCTTTTGCAGATAGACATGTTGCACACATCATAGAAAAAATAGCTGCAGTAATAACTGAAAGAGGCGGAGTAACGAGCCATGCTGCTATTATCGCAAGAGAATTTGAAGTGCCATGTGTTGTAGGAGTTGAAAATGCTACTAAAAAATTAAAGAATGGAATGAAAGTGACGGTCAATGGATCGAGTGGAATTGTTTATATCGAAGATAATGGTATTGCATAATAGAAATAGAAAGATTAATTATTCTGTCGCATGGGCACGGAGGCGATCAATCCATGAATGATATGAACTTAGTATGTGAAAATCGTTTTTATTTAATCCAAAAAGTTAATAAAGAAATCGACCTCATAGGGCTTAAATCCTTTGAACTGCCTATCCGTAAACAGGTGGAGAAACCTACATTTATTAAACTGCCGTTAGATTTAGCTACTTATATTGAGCATACCTTATTGAAACCAGATGCAACTCGCAATGATATAATTAGGCTTTGCAAAGAAGCAAAATTATTCAAGTTTTGCGGAGTTTGCGTGAATCCTGTCTTTGTGGAGGAAGCGCAAAAACAATTAAGAGGGGCAAATTGTTTAGTTGTTACCGTTGTGGGATTTCCATTAGGGGCAAGTTTAACAGCTACCAAAGTTGAAGAGACAAAACAAGTTATAAAACTTGGGGTCAATGAGGTGGACATGGTTATTGCCCTTGGTGCATTGAAAAATGGCGATTACATGGCGGTATATCAGGATATTAGGGCTGTGATCGAGGCTGCGGGGTCAATCCCAGTGAAGGTTATCATCGAAGCGGGTCTTCTGGAAGAGACGGAAAAGATTTCTGCTTGCCTGTTAGCAGTCAAAGCTGGAGCTGCTTTTGTAAAGACATCAACTGGTTTTATTGATAATGGGGCAACTGTAGAAGATGTCAAATTAATGAGGGCTGTTGTGGGAGACAAAGTCGGTATAAAAGCCGCCGGTGGTATACGGGATTTTCAGAGTGCCCGTGCAATGTTAGAGGCTGGAGCATCTCGATTAGGCTGTTCGGCATCCGTTGCAATTGTAACAGACCCTGTTGAAAATGAAAAGCAAAAAACTCAAAATTTAGAGTCATCAAAATCCACTGAAATAGCTTTCAAATATGCATGGGATTGGCTCAGCTATCATGCAACTCAACGGCTAAATGCCTTTCACTTTTTTTTGATCATTACAGGCTTTGTGATAGTTGGCTATTCTAAGGCCATAGAGCTTGAACAGAAAGGAGTATGGTTTGGGTTTCTGATGGGTTTGTTTGGAGCATTGACATCGATAGCATTTTGGTGTCTGGACATAAGAAATGAAGAACTTGTAAACTGTGGTCGGCAGGCTCTTGACGAATTAGAAGAGCAAGTTGGACGAAAGATTAGGAAGTGCGATGAGGATAGAACATATCTTGAGAAGTCATTAGATCCGCTTTCTCGATTGATCCCAAAATGTTTGTTGAAAACGACAATAAAACATCGTTTTTGGCTAAGGTTAATTATGTTGGTTACAGGTGTGGCATTTGTGTTATCTGCGATTTATGCGTTGCGTGGGTTTATGTAATGGCATTTACAAACTGAAAAAAAGTCTGCTAGATAACCTAATTATAATTATGATAATTATAATAAGTTTGACCGATAGATATATATATATTAGAAAAAAGTATATATTCTACTTAGTACATCTGTGGTGCCAGGCAAAATGATATGCCAGCGTGATGTGATGACAACTAATCGATTGGAACTAAAAACTGTTGTTCAATGTTCTATCGACTTTCAAAGTATCACAGGTTTAAAACATTTTAGGTGGACTGAATTAAATAGGAGTGACTAGGATGGGAGAACGGATTACAATACTTGAAAAAGAAATGGATATTTTATGGGGAAAAGGACAATACGCTAAGGAAGGTAATGTCATTAAAGTGCATAGGAACAATGATGTTTATGCAATTGGCGGATTTCATAGATGGTTACAGAAGGGTACCGATGATTGGAAGGCTCTTCAGACTGGAGAAGAGTTACTAAAAGGCAAAAAGTTCAGCCTTTTTGAGAAAATTTTATTTGCGTTTTACTGTATAGAAAGAAAGATTTTTGGGGATTACTTAATCTAACATTCTATTAAATTTAATACTACATTTTTCTATATAGGTTAATGAACGAATCTAGGCAAATCCATGAAAATCGATAATGCATATAAACAAAAGCTGCAACCTAAAATTAACGAATGCTTGAATGATTTCGCTTGGTGCAAAAAAGAAATTATATCAAGCAGAGAGTTAATAACACAGGCTGTAGAAGATTCCAATCTTTGGATGCGATATCGAAATGCATTGGATAGATTAGCCACAGTTCAATTAGGTGTATATAAGGGAGAGTTTCCGCCGAATGGTAATCCAGATGTATTAGAGGCAGATACTCCAGAAAAAGTGCTCGAATATTCATCTTATCTTTTCAGAAATACAGCTGTAGAGGCATGGGTTCAAGCTGCTGCAATCATGGTAGGAATTCTTCGTATTAGGATTGACTCAAGAGAATGGTTTGGGGACAAGATTCGCGCACTATCAAAATTAGAAGAGGCGATTAAGATTGAAGCCGATGCTAGAAATACCAGATCTGTTTCTATGGAGGCAACAGTGTCAAAATATAAGCAAGTAGTGGAAAAAGCAAACGAGGGCATTCAACTATTAACAAGAGCAGATCCTTACACACGATGGTCTTTATATATATTGATTTTAACAATAATTGCAATAGTTGCCATTGAGTTGTGGAGATGGGGTCGTGGTGTTTGAACTTCGACAATAAAACCAACAGAATCACCAACTTCACTTTCAGTAAAAAATCTTCAAAATGATACGGAGATACATCAGAGCCAAAGAACCAAGATTGTATATACAACCCGATTACCTAAGATGCACTAAAAACAAGAGGGTGAGAGCATTAACCTAAAGGATTTCCTTTTACAGAACCGTACAGACCCGAAACTTTCAGAGCTTATCCAGTTCCTGAGTGAGCAGGGCAGAACAATAAAGCAGGGATTCCTGAAAGCCCGGGATAAAGCCGGTACAAAAAACATCTACGGTGAGGAGCAGATGGCTCTGGATAAATGGGCTGATGATGTCCTTATCAATGGATTGAAGAAAACAAAGCTGGTGCGGTATATCGCGACCGAAGAACAGCCTGATATCATTGAAATCGACAAGCCAAAAAACCAGTTCGGCATTGTCATCGACCCTCTTGACGGCTCATCCCTCATCGACGTTAACCTTGCTGTAGGAACGATCATCGGTATTTATCCGGGAAATGTGCTTGAGCCAGGGAATACCATGGTAGCGGCGATGTACATCCTTTATGGACCGCTTACAACGCTGACGCTGACCACGGGAAAAGGAGTGCATGATTTCGTGATGGATGAAAAAGGCAATTTCACCCTTACGCAGAGGGATGTCAGGATCCCGAATGAAAAAATATACGCGCCCGGCGCCCTGCGAAAAGAATACCTGCCGCAGCATGCGAAATTCATCGAGAGCCTTGAGAAAGAGGGGTACAAACTGCGCTTTAGCGGTTCGTTCGTGGCAGACATGCATCAGATACTCCACAAGGGCGGTGTGTTCACATACCCGGGATATAAAGGGAAAGAGAACGGTAAGCTGAGATTGTTATTCGAGGCGAACCCGATGGGGAAGATAATAACAGAGGCTGGCGGGGCGATAAGCAACGGGAAGACCGATCTCCTGTCCATCAAGCCCAATGCCATCGATGTCAGGACGCCGGTATATGCTGGCGGCAGGAAAGAGATCGAAATGATTGAAAAGCTTAATAGGGAATGTTTAAAATAATAAAAACGAATACTGCATAGAAAAGAGGGATTTAACCATGGCTGTCATTCAAAATTTAATGAATTCTAAAAAGCATATTGACGAAACTGATATCGAGATTAACGTCGCTGACAATATAGATGTCAGACCGCACCTCGAAAAAATGCGTTTTCTGGAACCGGGCGTCGAAGCTAACCTTTACCGCATGCTTTATGTTAACGGACCGGGGAACGGGACTGCGCTTTTTATGCCCTTTGACCAGAAAAGCTCTGAACACGGACCTGGTCATGAGTTCCTGTGGGAGAGAGAAAACGCAACGACCAAAGAAATAAACCTCAGGGGAAAGGGCTCGGCAGACATGCGCGCCATAGCTGAACTTGTGAACCGCGGGAACTTTTCTGGCTATGTCCTTCATCCGGGCAACGTGAGGCAGTTCAGGCATCTGTTCAGACCTGATATCCCATTGATATACAAAATAGACGGGCACATTTCGCAGCCGCAGAGCGCAGGAATAATGTCAATAGTGGGCACTGTTGAAGACGCGTTGAGATATGGCGCATCGGCTATTGGATTGACAATCTATCCGGGTGGAGAGCACATTAAGACGGATCTTGAGAGAGCGGCGGAAATCATACGTGAAGCTCATAAATCCGGTTTGGTTGCTGTAGTATGGGCTTATGCGCGGGGCTCAGGTCTTGATGAGAAAAGAAAATTCAAGGACAAGGAGGAGGAATTCCAGGGCGTCACGCAGGCTGACAGCCTTTTCTGGGCACATTACGCTGTTTCTATTGCTTCAGGCTTCCTCGGGGCTGACATAGTCAAGACCAAGTACCCGGCAAAGGTCAAACCTGACAACAGGCGGGCGTATGATGCGTATATAGAAAGCCTTGCAAAAAAGAACTCAAGCATGATCGCTTACAAATACCTTGAACCGAAAGATGCGCAAAAGTCATTGACCCCTGAGCAGGAAATATTCAGAGCCAGCATTGTGGTGCAGGCGGCTCCGAATTCCATAGTCATCTTTTCAGGCGGTCCGAAAGTACCGGGTAATCCCATAGAGAGCCTTGTAAAACAGACTGAGATCGTTATGAAGGCAGGGGCTGAGGGAGGTATTTACGGCAGGAACATATGGGGTCTTCCCGTTGACGAAGGGCTTGAGGCGGCAGCGGCTATCAATGAAGTTCTCAACAGGCAGGAATTCCACAGGAAACTGACAGAGCCAAGGTTTGTCGGATATTGAAAAAAAAATAAAAAAAAATAGTTCAGAGAGAAGAAATTAAGGGGGTGGTTATTTCTTCTTCCCGATACCAGAATTTTTGTCTGAACTGTTGTTACTTTCTATTGAAACCAGCGTTATATTGAAGATCAATGTCTTTCCTGCAAGCTCGTGGTTCTGATCCATAATTATGGATGTCTCGTTGAAATGCACTTTTATCAGAGTCCCGAACATCGTCTGGATATTTGTATCTGGAACAGCATTATGCCTCAAGGTCATATTCTGTTTATTCACATCTATAACCGTGGTTGTCCAGGGGACGTTATCGAACTGAATTATCTCATCCTTTTTAACGCTATATGCCATTGTTATATTTTTATCGTCAATTTTCACAACAGTCTGATTCCAGGGCGCATCGGAAGGTATTTGCTCATCGATCTTGAAATTATATGACAGCGTCACATTAGATGTTATGTTCACGATCGTCAGGTTCATTTTGGAATTTGGGATTGTGACAACATCGCCCTTTTTGTGTTCAGGACCGAAGGTCGCTTCGAACTGTTTGATCGGGACTTCGATAATCCGCGGGAATACTGTCGGTACGATCTGTATTATCGGATAGGCTTCGATCATTTCATGTTTGACCGGTCCATATCCATCCTCAGGCAGAATGGTCAATGATTTTGTTTCCCCGACCTTCATTCCAACAACACCTTCATCAAACCCTTTGATCATTCCAGGTTCGCCAACTGTGAAATTAAGTGGAACGTATTCAGATTTATTGATATCATATTGCTTTGCCACACTTTCTATATTAGTATCGAAAACCTTGCCATCCTGGAGACTTCCTGTATAATTAACAGATACCGTATCCCCTTTTTTTACTGTTTTTTCACCTATGCAGCCGCTGAATAGTATCAAAGCAGCCAGAAAAAGAATTAATATTTTTTTCATGATTTTCACCTGTACCAGACAGATTGCGGAATATAAGTAATTTACGATAACCCAAGTTCTGCCAGCAAGCGGCGCGCTATTTCAAGAGATTCATCCCTGCTTGATGTCTTGATGATCATCCTGCCGCTCGGATAAATGGACACATCCACACCGTTATAATTCAGCAGCAGCAGATGTTTTGTAGCCACCTTTGTCTTCAGGATACCGCTAGTTTTTATCAGATCGATCTTCGTATTAGTGCTGACTTCAAAACCGGTTCTTCCCGAACACAGCCTGACCGAAATTGCCATGTGCAAGAAGAGGCAAAAGAAATATATAAGCCTGTGTACAGACTCATTGTAAATAATATGGCGCTGAGGCAAAAAGAAGTAATATTAATATTATTATTATATTTTTTATCCATGTATGGCTCAGCCCGGAGCGATGTTCTTTTTAACGGAACGAACATGTATCTCGCCACAGGCGAATCCAGTACTCTGTACCAGGGATATATCCTGAGTTTAAAGAGCGTAAGCAGCGACGGTTCAATGTGGCTCCAGCTAACAGACAATGAGACTATCGTAAAAAGCGAGATCGTTTATAGCTACGGGTCTTTCGTATATAACAAGACCAATAAGACCATTATATCACTTAATGTGGATAAGGTGTATTCAGGACCGTCAGAACAACATCTTGTATCTTTTTTCCTTTACCAGTTCAACGACCCTGAAAAGCCTTTTCCTGATAAGACGATCATACCTGAAAATACCGTAACTCCGGGAAATAATAACACGCCGCTTAGAACCAGAAATTCCATCGATCCTCTGATATGGGTACCCGGAATAGCTCTTGTTCTGATCCTTGTTTATTTTATTCGTAAATTATGGTGAAGCAATGAAGGTGCTGAAAAAAGAATTGCGGTTCAATGAAGGTGAGATATCACTTATTACAGAATCACTGGACGACCTCTGGCACCTGAAATACATACTTGAACCCAATGACCTTGTATATGCATTCACCAAACGCAGGATAGAAGGCGCGACCGATAAGTTAAGACCTGAAAAGATTGAAAAAAAAACAGTGCGCCTGGGGATAACTGTGGAGAAGGTGGAGTTCCATAAATTCTCAAACCGCCTGCGAGTGCACGGGACGATCGTGGACGGGATAGATACGGGAGCATACCATACGCTCAATGTTGAAGAAGGAACTAATATTTCTATAATCAAGAGATGGAAGAACGACCAGTTCGAGCGGATAAGGGAGGCAGAGATCGCATCCCTGCGCCCGAAAGTAATTATCGCAACGATCGAAGAGGGCGAGGCGTGCATAGGCATGGTGAGGCAGTTCGGGGTTGAAGAAACCTCCTCACTGCGCCAGTCCTTAGGGAAAGGTGAGGGAAATCAGCGGAATTCTTTTTTCGGGGAGCTTGCTTCGCAGTTGAAGTGGGCTGCAGAAAAGGTTGAAGCTGTAATTCTTGCGGGTCCCGGGTTCACGAAAGAGGATTTCCTGGAGTTCGTGCGGACAAGGGAACCTGAGCTTGCAAACAAGATAGTGCTTGAGGATACTTCATCCATCGGGATGTCCGGGTTCCAGGAAGTGCTTCGCCGCGGCGCTGTTGACAGGATAATGCAGGAATCCAGGATAGGCAGGGAAGCAATCCTCATCGAAGAACTGATGAAGGAGATATCAATGGACGGAAAAGCGGCGTACGGCATGGCAGCGGTGAGAAGCGCGCAGAGCCTTGGCGCGGTCGAGACGCTGCTGATCACGGATGAACTTTTGCGCACTGAGCGCGAAAGTGACTCAATTGACAGGTTCTTAAGAGATGTGGAGCATTCGCAGGGAAGGATAGTGGTGTTCAGCACAGAATTCGAGCCGGGGAGGAAGCTTGATTCGCTGGGCGGAATAGCTGCGCTCCTGCGCTTTAAGGTGGCGGCATGAGCCTTGTGAATGCCGCCTCAGACATACGGTTCCTTCTTGATTTGAAGGAAAAGAAGCCTGAGAATGTCGTTTTCCTTCTGGATTCACAGATAAGCAATAGCGGCATGCTTGCTCGTAAGCTGCGGGAGATGCTTGAGGAGGCAGGGTTAAAGGGTGATGCGAGAACTTCAAATCATGTGGATCATGATCTCAAGCATTGCAGGGACATTGTTGCTTCAAGCGATGGAGTGATAATCGATGAGGCACAGAACGTGGTGAACTTCCTGGCGTGCGTTGTGGAGCGGTTCCGGAATCTGGAGGCGCATCCGGTATTGTGAGGCGAAATTTTGGGAAGAAAACTTAAATTATAAATGAAATACCTTATTGTAAGTTAACTTTACTTAACTTATAACTGTAAATCTGAAAATAAGTAAAGAAAGGTTATCTTATTGATTATCTCATATCTTTTCATCTTCAACATCAATCCTCACACTAATATACCCCTCCCCCCATCATAGCCAATCATGCCCCCTATCTTCGAAATAACCCACAAGGACATCTGCGGCAGGATCGGTCGCCTTGAAACCCGCCACGGGATAATCGAGACGCCCACCATCATGCCTGTGGTCAATCCCAATATTCAGACCATCAAGCCATCGGAGCTTCGCAAGTTCGGCGCGCAGATCATTATTACAAATTCTTATATCATTTACCGCAAACCGCAGCTCAGGGAACGCGCCCTCACTGAAGGGCTGCATTCGCTCATAGGTTTTGACGGTCCCATAATGACGGACTCGGGCTCTTATCAGTTATCTGTTTACGGCGAAGTGGAAGTGAATAATCGACAGATAGTTCAGTTCCAGCAGGAGATCGGTTCCGACATCGGAGTACCTCTTGACATCCCCACGCCGCCTGATGTCTCATGGGAACGGGCAGAATCGGAACTTGCAATAACCATGCAGCGAGAAAAGGAAGCCCTCGAATTAAAGAAGGATATGCTTCTGGCTGCGCCAGTGCAGGGCTCCTCGTTCCCTGAGTTAAGGGAGAGGGCGGGAAGAGAGTTGAGCGCCGCTGATTTTGACGTTTATCCCCTGGGCGCGGTTGTGCCTCTCATGGAGTCGTACCGCTACGCAGACCTTGTGGATGTGATCGTGGCAGCGAAGAAAGGTCTCTCACCCGCGGCGCCTGTGCATCTTTTCGGCGCAGGGCATCCCATGATGTTCGCACTCGCTGTTGCGCTTGGCTGCGACCTGTTCGACTCAGCATCGTATGCGCTGTACGCCAAGGAGGGAAGGTACATGACAGTGCGCGGTACGTACCATCTTGATAACCTCCAGTACCTGCCGTGTTCATGCCCGGTATGCTCGTCAACCGATGCTGAAGAACTTATGAAGAGCGATAACAGGGAAGAACTGCTGGCGCACCACAATCTCTACGCAACATTCGCAGAGATGCGGGAAGTAAAGCAGGCGATAAAAGAAGGAAGCCTCTGGGAACTCGTGGAGCAGAGGTGCAGGACACATCCGCGGCTGCTGGACGGGCTGCGGCGCGCTCTTTCTTATTCTGACTGGATAGAAAAGTTCCAGCCAGCTCCGAGGAGTACGTTCTTTTACAGCGGTCCGGAATCCGCATTAAGACCTGAAGTGGCAAGATTCAGGAAGAGGCTTGGGAATTTCAGGCTTGATGGCAGGGTTTTGATAAGGGCAAAGCGGCAGGAGAATGAGGAGGATTTCGACCATGTGTTTGAGTTCAAGGCGCCATTTGGCGCTTATCCTGTGGAACTTAAAGAAACATATCCTTTCAATGCTGAAGTGACGGATGAACCGGATTATGAATCCCTGACATTTGCGCTGCAGAATATGCTTGCTTTGATGGAGTTGAATCCGGAGGCTGAATTTACATTTGTGTATGAAAAAGAGCATCCTTTGATGACGCAGATAGGTCAAAAAGCTAAATTGGTCAATTATCAATAATATACTACGAAAGATTTAATAATAATCAATATCATATTATTGATAATGGTCTATGAAGAGATAATTCTCAGTCAGAACAGGCACTGGAGGGGGGAAAAGTCAATAAAGCGCAGTGATACCGCAGCAGACAATGTTAATTAATGGGTTATATCTTCTTTATTCAAATGTTTCCGGGATATTCCCGATAGCCATATCTATTTCAGCCGCCATTTCAAAAGGTACCCCCACAACGACTTCCTCATCCGCATACCCTGTGTGTTTTCGCGACCCCTTGCATCCCAGGGATATCCCCGGCTTCCCCTGCATGGGATATGCGGTACAGTCGCTGCATACCGATGCGATGCCGCCGGTCTTTATCTCGACCGGGTCACCGCGCGCCCAGGTGTATGCCTGGATGAGCCTCATGGCGCGCTCTGGCTTCAGGAAAAGGATGAGGATATCGAAATCACCGCCCTTGTATGGGGCTATTTTCATTGAGCTTTTTCTTTTTTCCAGCCTGTGAAGAGAGGAAACAGCGCGCTTTGCCGCAGGTTTATTCCTGTATCGCCCTGAGTCAAAATAGTAATCCTCAGGGCTTATTCCGGTTTCCCCAAGCACGTATGAACCCACTTTGCAGCCCTGGTTCCTGACAAGGTAAGACTCCCCATATCGGGCTTTCTGGATAATTTCACAATATAAAAGGGGTGAGTCTTCACCCTTTTTTTCTGTGAAAATTACGGTTACAGGACTGCCTGTATCCATCAAAGAGGGAATATATCGCAACATATGTGTTAATTGTAATCCTGATAAAAAGGTTTATTGTTGGTTTTCAAATGGATAAAAACTTATATCTTTCTACGCATGAGTAAATAAAAACAGGTGAGAATTTGAAAAAATCAATAACCATATTTGTGGGATTCATCCACGACTTTGCGGCAGGGTGCTGGGCGGCTACAGTTCTTGCAATATACTGGATCAACAATCTTCAATCCGGAAACCCGGAACTTGCGCAGGCACTTTCGCCACTGGAGATCGAATTCTTCTACCTCGGTCTTGCCTGTGCTGGCATCGTGCTTCTTACTGGCATGGGGAGAACATTCACTTATATTGAAAACATCTATGGCGAGGACGCTGAGAAACTCAGGAAAAAAATGCTGATGGTCAAACACATCCTGCTTTTCGGTATATTCGGGACAGGCACATACTGGCAGTATACGATGGTGTTTAACTAGTATAATGATTCCAAAATGATGTAACCAAATAGATTAATCGTAATATCAAGCAACATCTTGGGGTTTATCCATGAACCTGCTAAAACTAAATCATTGTAATTTTAATTTGGAAGCGATATACTAGAGATCAGTTTTATCATACACACTATTTTTTCCAGAAGGATGGGACGAACAGCACGAGCACGGTCATAACTTCAAGTCTCCCGACCCACATATTGAATATCAGGACAAGCTTCCCTATTACATGCAGCGACCCGAAATTCGCCATCGGTCCCACCTGTGAGCTGAGACCGGGACCCACATTGCCAAGCGTGGTCGCCGATGCGCTGATGCTGCTCATGAAATCAAGCCCCAGCATGCTCAGGACAAGTGAACTACCCAGGAATACCAGAATATAAAGGATAGAGAACGATAATATTGCCTGCATCACATCCTCGGGAATAACGGTTTCTCCCAGCCTTATCGGTCGCACCATCTTGGGATGGATAGATCTGTATATTTCCCGTGCTCCGTACTTCATGAGCAAAATGACGCGCACGACCTTGAGCGCGCCGCCTGTAGAACCTGCAGAGCCTCCCACGAACATGAGCAGCAGCAGGATGAACTTCGTAGATTCAGGCCACAGGGCGAAATCCGTGGAGGCAAACCCTGTCGTTGTAATGATGGAAACGACCTGGAATGATGCGAACCTGAGGGAACGTGTCAATGTTTCACCCCAGTTCCATAGTTCAAGCGCAATGACCAGCGTGGAGAAAAGAATAATAAAAGTATATGCCTGGAATTCCCTGTCTTTTATGAGAGCTTTCCAGTCAACTCTTATAGTTCTATAGAAGAGGTTGAAGTTAGAGCCTCCTATGAACATGAAGATCAGGATTATCAGTTCTACATTGACGTTATCATATGCAGCGATCGACAGGTTCTTTGTAGAGAAACCGCCCGTGGCAAGAGTTGGGAAGGTGTGCACTGTGGCATCGTACAGCGTCATTCCCGCAAAATAAAGAAGCCCTATCTCAAGGACAGTAAAGATAATGTATACCCACCACAAGATCTGCGCCGTGTCCTTCAGTCTCGGTTTCAGTTTATCCTTCATGGGACCTGGAGCCTCTGACTGGAACATCTGCCTTCCCGCCACCGCGATCCTTGGCAGTATCGCCATAACAAGGACTATAATACCCATACCGCCCAGCCACTGGGTCATGCTTCTCCAGAAAAGGATGCTTTTTGAATATATCTCGATGTCTGGAAGAATGCTTGAACCGGTAGTAGTGAAGCCGGACATGGATTCAAAAAGTGCGTCAACCGGGGAGAGACCTGCAAGAAGGAAAGGTCCTCCACCGAATACTGCAGCCATTAACCAGCCCAATGCCACTATTACAATGCTCTCCCTGTGAGAAAGCTCCTCGAATTCTGTTCTGAATATTTGCTCGAGTAGTAAACCAGTAAAGAACGTCAGGATAGATAAGAACGCAAAGATCCGAATGGAATCGGGCTCATGATAATACAGCGCTACAAGAAAAGGCGCCAACAGGGAAATGCCGAGGAACTTTATCACGGTTCCGAGTACGTTCAAAATGACCCTGTAATTCATGTATGTTCAGATTCGGGTATGATTTATTAAACCTTGCGGGAGTTTGTGTTGAGTACGATTTCCTTGTGCGACATATCTGAGCCTCCGCCTGTAATTTTTTATGATAATAAGTGTGCTTGTTTTGCTTAAAATTAGAAAATAAAGAATTTTGTCGAATTTGCCACATGCTCATTTCAAACAGTATGAATTTTACACCGGCAATGACAAGAACCACTGCAAGCAGGCTGTAGAGCGTGGTATTCGAAAGCCGTCTGCTGCCAAGACCTGAACCGATAATACCGCCAAGCAAAGCGGCAAATGCCCAGAAGTAGATCTCAGAAGGCAGGGATCTCACACTTGTCAGATGCCCCGCAAGACCTGCAATGGAGTTCAGTAAAATAATAATAGCAGAAACCGCACCAGTCTTCTGGCTCAGCCCATAAAGAGGAGTGATGGCTTAAGGAAGGACCCGCCACGACATGTGGAGGAACTTAGAATTACAGTCTAACATTCTTTTATTATATGAATTGCAGATTTTTTCAAAGAAACTTTAATTGTTCTACCTGCTTCAAGACAAAGTCTTTCAAAAGCATGCGCTGGCATTTCAATCTCAAGATTAAAATCTCCATCGATAAAAAGTAAATACGTCGCGCCTTTTGAAACTATTTCGGTTATTTTTCCTGAAAAAATGTTCTCTGCTACAGCCTTCCCAAGAGAGCGATCTTCCCGCAGCACCATAACATGGTCCGGACGAATACACCAGGTAACTTCCTCGCCAATTCGCAGACCTTCAATTCCCGGCGCGATTATTTTTTCATGGCTCTGGATCATAACTTCATCATTTATTATATCTAGTATCTTTCCTTTGAAAATGTTGTTCATCCCCACAAGCTTTGCTACATTCTCATTTATTGGCTTGGAAAAAATCTCTTTGGGCGAAGCAATTTGTTCTATTCCGCCGTGTTTGTAAACAATTATGGTGTCAGCCATAGTATATGCTTCAACAGGGTTGTGGGTGATCAAAATAATGGGTATTCTAATGATATCCCTTATTTTTTTCAAATCCCTTCGCAATCTCATCCTGACAATATGATCAAGAGAGGAAAAAGGCTCATCCAGAAGAAGTATTTTGGGTCGGGTTATCAGTGCACGGGCAAGGGCAACTCTCTGGCGCTGACCTCCTGATAATTGGGAAGGGTACCTTTTCTCAAGTCCATGGATTTCAAAAACATCCAGCATCTCTTGCATCTTTTCGTCTGTATTATTCCTGGAACGCAATCCAAAAATGATATTTTCTTCAACCGTAAGATGTGGGAATAACGCATAATTCTGGAAGAGATATCCGACGTTCCTCTTTTGCGGTGAAATATTGATGCTTTTTTCAGAGTCAAAATATGTAATACCATTTACAATTATACAGCCTTTATCAGGAGCAACAAGTCCTGCTATGCACTCAAGAGTCAATGTTTTTCCTGCCCCGGAAGGGCCGAAAAGAACGATCATTTCATTGCCGCATTTAAATTCTGCATTCAGCAAGAACTCATTTGAATTCCTGTTCGTTAATTTTTTGGATATATTGACATATAAATCCATAATCAATCCGTTCTGCTTATTCTGGTAGTGATAAAGATTACAGCTATTGAAACTATAGTAAGAATGATCACAAGCGTGGTAGCAAGCTGGTCTTCACCTGACTGGAATGCGCTATAGATGGCAAGAGGCATCGTGCTTGTTCTCCCAGGGATATTTCCCGCAACCATTATTGTTGCGCCGAACTCCCCGAGCGCCCTGGCAAAACTGAGAACCAGACCTGCAATCAATCCTTTTTTTGCAAGCGGCAGGGTTACAAGAAAGAAAGTCTCAATTTCAGTTTTACCAAGTGTGAATGCTGCTTTCTCATACTCAATATTAACAGATTCAATTGCCGCTTTTGCAGATTTTATCATTATAGGAATTGCAACTACGGTTGCGGCTATAACTGCTGCCTGCCATGTGAACATTACACTCCAGCCTGTCAGCTTATAAATATAGTTCCCTATTATCCCATTCTTTCCAAGAAGGATAATCAGATAGTATCCTGTTACTGTGGGAGGAAGTATCATGGGAAGCGTTGTGAAAGCGTCCAGCATTGTTCTTCCAAAAAACCGCTTCCTTGCCAGTACGTATGCAATTAATGTACCGAACACAGCGATTATGGATGTTGCTAATGCAGACACCCAAAAAGACAGGACAAGCGGGGAATAATCCATCTAATTATCCAAAACCGTATTTCTGTAATATAGTTTGTCCCGCGCTGCTCTGTATATATTCGATGAATTGGCGTGATATAGCTGGTTGCTGGCTGTCATTTATGACCGCAATCGGATATACTATAGGAGGGTATAAAGAATCGTTGATTGAGGAAACGCTCAAATTACTTTTTAAAGTATCAGAGAAATAGACAAAACCTGCATCGACTTCTCCACGTTCAACGTAATCAAGCGCCTGGCGTACGTTCTCGGCAAGGATAAGTTTTGGCTTCATCATCTCGTACATCCCCACATTCTCCAGGAATGTCTGGGCATATCGTCCCGCAGGCACGGTCTCTGGATTGCCTATCGCTATTTTATTAAGGTTCTTAAGCCCTTCGATTGTCAACTTAGAAGGTGCAATTATGACCAGCTTATTTCTGGTAAAGTTTGTTCTTGTATCCTTGATTATTAATCCTTTTCCGTCCAGCGAGTTCATTTCCAATTGTGAAGCTCCTGCAAATATGTCCACCGGTGCACCCTGTTCTATTTGTTTTTCAAGCATCCCTGAAGCGCCAAAATTAAAATTGATCTTAGAGTCAGGATGATTTTTCTGAAACTCTGTCTCAATATCTTTAAATGCGTCCGAAAGACTTGAAGCTGCTGAAACCGTGATTTCTACAGGCTTAGTATCTTTTGATTTCTCAGATAAACAACCCGATACTGATGCTATCATTGCAGCAATTAGAAAAATTGTTAGCAGACTCTTTGTTTTCATATTTTCACTCCTTAGTTCTCGTGAGGTGAACATCGTTATGTTCGTTCAAACATAACGATTCGATATAAACTTTTTGGAAAATCTAAAAATTGCCATATTCTCTCTCCATATTATCAAGCAGCGTGTTCAATATTTCCTTTATTTTATGCACATTGCTTATCTGCGATACGATTTCATCTGGCTTCTGAATGAATTTTCCATCCACAATATCGTTTTCGCAGTTCTGTAACATGAGATTGATGCTCTCAACAGAATATTCAATATGGAACTGCAATCCTATAACCCGTCCGTACTCAAATGCTTGGTTCGCACATCCCTCGCTTTCAGCTATTCTTGCGGCGCCAGGCGGTATTACGAAAGTATCACCGTGCCAGTGGAAAGTGAAGAATTTACTGGGTAAGGTTCTGAAAATCGTGGAACTCTTTGCTTCTCTTGTCAATTTTACTGGAAACCAGCCGATTTCCTTATATTTATTCTTGGTGACCCTGCTTCCGAGGGTATCTGCGATCAGTTGAGAGCCAAGGCATACTCCCAGAACTATTTTTTTGGCTGCAATAGCTTCAGCAATAAAATTCTTCTCTTCCCCGAGCCAGGGATATTTTTCTTCTTCGTAGATGTTCATTGATCCTCCCATAATGACCAGCCAATCGAAGTCACATATGTCTGGAAGTTCTTCGTTATTGAAGAGTAGTGTTCTTGAAATGCTATGACCTTTGTTCTTTGCCCATACTTCGATGTTAGCCAGACCTTCGAAGGGTTCATGTTCAAGCGAGTGGATTCTCATAATTATCCTGATCTTTTTCCTGTGAGTTTTTCTATCTCAACTTTGATAACTGTTACATTCTTGATCGAGTTTTCTGGAAATGAAAACGACTCATCACTGTAATGTCTCAGGATTATATTTAATGCATTTATTTTTTCCTGTTCTCCATCGATAAAAAATGCTTTTCCATACCCGATGACGCTTTTATATCGCACATCCCAGTCACAGGGATGTCCTTTTGTTATCAGTCCCTCATAAATATCAAATTCGAAACATACTTTATTATTTTTCTTGATCAGATCGATCTTCTTCCCGGCGTTTGCTGAATGAAAATAAATATTATTATTACTATATCCAAAACATACTGGAATAATATAAGATAAACCGTTTTCTGAAAGAGCGATCCGGCATACGGGAGTGCTATTTATGATCGACTCGATTTCATTATTATCCTTAATTTCTCTGTCTTTTCGTCTCATTGTTGTACGTTTTTTTTTCAGTATCGGCTTTCTGCATTGAACCTGTATGTATGAAGGATATCATCTACCCTGATAATACCCACCTTCTCTCCATTTTCTACCACCGCTATATGCGAGGCTTTGCAGCGCTCGAACATCACGATGGCGTCAGTGAGCCATTTATTAGAGTCAATCGTCATCTCTGGTGAGTGCATGATATCATCCACAGAAATTATTCCGGCTAACCTCTGGTTTCTGCTCACCAGCACGCTTGCAACTTTATTCTTCTTCATAAGCTGTGCAGCTTCAATAAGCATTGTCCCGGTGGGAACTACCACCGGGTTTTTCAGGAGGATGTGGCTTATTTTGGACATTATTTTTACCTCTTTTAATTTCGATGTGAATTAGCCGCAGATAAACGCAGATGAACGCAGATTTATTGAGTCGGTATCTGCGTTTATCCGCGTTCATCTGCGGTTTTTATCTCACTGGCTTTGGTTTTTCTACCTCTCACCCAACCCTGACCTTCGGTTCGCACACAATATTCTTCTTCGGGCACCCGCGCGCGCAAGCGCTGCAGCCTATACAATTCTCAGGATGCGCCACTGTCATTACCTTGGCGCCGCACAGGTCATCAGAATTCGGATGGTCGATGTACTCGAACACTCCGCGCCCACAGATCTTGAAGCACTTTCCACAGCATCCGCAGTTGTTGATATTGCTTCGCACCACAAAGGAGGGAGTCCAGCTCCCGCCTGATGCTGTTATTCCTGTTATGTATTCCATATTTTCACCTCACTGGTGCAGCTTATTGGGGTCATACTTATGCCCCAGGATTGCGTTCGTCATCAAATCAAGCAGGTATATCGAGCCATTATATCCCATGATGGAGTAGCGGTACACACCTACGCGGTCGTACACCGGGAACCCGAAGCGCACTAAAGGAACGCCCTCATCATCGGCTATGTCCGTGCCTTTGGAGTTGCCAAGTATCAGTTCTGCTCCATGGGTTTTCACAACCTCATGGAATTCGTAAAGATCTGTACCTTCAAGGATTTGTGTATCTGTCTTGTATTCGCTATTTACCGCCTTGATGTCTGGGGCAAAGTCCTTATGTTTCGTTGCGGTCATAGCAACGGTGGGGTTCATCCCGGCTTCAGCGCAGAACCTGACGATAGCTGACACAAGATCAGGGTCGCCGAAAATCGCAACTTTTTTCCCATACATATAGTGGTGAACGTCCACCATGCTGTCTATCAGGCGCCCGCGCTCCTTTATGATCTCATCCGGGATCGAAGCGCCGCTTAACTTGCAGATATTCTGCACGAACCGGTCCGTGTTGATAACTCCGATGGGCGCAGGGTCAGGCACAGAAGGCACGTTGAACTTGTTCTTGAGATACGTAGCTGCCGAACCCGCTGTCCTGCATATCGCTATTGTACCCAGTGAGTTTGCAGAATCTGCGATATCGGCGAGACTCGTTCCGCCGTCGGGCAGTACTGGTTTGTGCCCCCCAGGCAATATGGGAGTATCAAGGGTTTCGGAGATATCTGACAGGAATATGCTTTGCACATTCATTAGACGCAGCATGTTCTTTATCTCCCTGATATCGCCGGGGTTGATTATTCCCGTGATAATGTTTATTTTGTTATTTGGCTCACCCTTTACTGCCAGCGTTTCCACAAGCGTCCTCAGGGCATTATCATAGCCTGTGAGATGCGTGCCAACATAGCTTGGCGTGGACGCGGGGAATATCTTCATAGTATCATCGGTCAGCGCCTTCTTTGCTATCAGTTTCACATCGTCGCCTATGGTCTCGCTCATGCATGTGGTACAGATACCAATAGCAGCCGGGTTCAGCCTGGACTTGATGTTCTTTATGGCTTCAGTCAGGTTCTTGGCTCCTCCATATACGGCAGCATCCTCGGCAAGCGATGAAACTGCTACCTCGGCAGATTCCCTGAAATGGCGCGCGATATTGTAGCGGGGATACGTGCTGCATCCCTGAGAACCGTGCACCAGGGGCACGCATCCGTGCACTCCCATGTAGGCGAGTATGGCGCCCATTGGCTGACACATCTTGGGCGGATTAATTGTAACGCTTCGAGTTTTACGAACCGTCTTGATAGGCTCAGAACTCTGGTTCATCACAGCCATTTACTTCACCTCCAGGGGATGGTTGATGAACTTCCACACAGGGCTGTTCACCGCAACATCAATATCCTTTGCGAAATTCACGAATCCTTCAAAGCCCGCATACGGTCCTTCTTCGTAGGAATGACCGTTTATAAAGGGAATGCCAAGCTTGTATGTCAGGTATTTCTCCTTCAAGCCTCCGATAAAGAAATCAGGCTTGAGTTTGACAAGGTATTCTTCGATCTCAAGTGCATTGGGGTTGTCTATGCAGATATGCCCTGGCTTTGCCCTCTCCATTATTTTCTCATAGTCGTCCTTGTGACCGAACGTAGTTGCCGTAAGGATGGTTTCGATGCCCAGCTCCCGCATCGGTCCCATCCAGTGCCAGGCTCGCGGAGCTCCC
Source organism: Methanobacteriota archaeon (assembly GCA_043729865.1). GTDB lineage: Archaea > Halobacteriota > Methanosarcinia > Methanosarcinales > Methanoperedenaceae > Methanoperedens. Next base: position 15,221 of record JAYTKX010000108.1, on the reverse strand, counting down.
TGGTATATGAAGCACTTCTTGCCATCGAGTCTCTTTCTATAATGATCGATCATTGGCTGGTACTTTGCAAGCTCTTCTGCTATCACTTTTTCTGCATTCTCTTCAAGGTGGAAGAACTTTCCCACGTCTCGAAGCGCATCTGCCGTCTGCGCCATTCCAAACAGGGATACATTGATATACGGGACACCGTACTTTTCCTGGATCATCTTTGCGATATAGGTGGATGATCTCTGGCACTGCACGATATTCAGCTTTGCCCTGTGCATAGGTGGAATATCATTATAAGAGGCATTGCCTGTAAATACAGAAAGTACCCTCACACCCATGCGCTCAAACAACGGCTTGACTATCCAGGCATCGCCGTCAATGTTGAATTCACCGACTATGCACATGTCATAAGGAGTGGTCTCTTCAGGTTCTGCTGTTCCAACCACCTTCTCAAACAAAGTGCGGTTGGCTATGTGATGACCGAGGGACTGGCTTACGCCCCTGAAACCCTCGCAGTGGAAAGGTATCACTGGTATCCCGATCTTTTCCTGTGCCTGTTTGCATATCGCTTCTGTATCATCGCCTATCAACCCTACCACGCATGTAGAATACACGAACACAGCTTTTCCTTCAGGAAATAGTTCATGCGATTCAATTATGGAATTCAGCAGCTTTTTTGCCCCGCCATATATTACGCTTTCTTCTGTCAGGTCAGTACTGAAACAGTACTTCCTGTGCAGCTTTGTGTCAGAAAGGTTCCTGCGCGTGCCCCATGTATAGTAGGCACAGCCAATTGGCCCATGCACGAGCTGTATGGCGTCCTTTACAGGACCTCCGACCACGCCCCTGCATCCTGCGAACGTGCAACCGCGCTCGGTCATGTCTCCTGGAACGGTCTGGACATTGCACATGGGCAAGACTATGTTTTCAGGATCATGGCATACGATATGCGGCTGGCGCTGAGGTATGGGTATATCGCATTCCGGTAATATTGTTGTCATTTTTTTCTCCGTTATAATTCTCTTTTTTTTTGTTATCGCCTTTATCTGCGGTTTCTATTTAATCGCATTTTCTCCACTTTCTCCTGTTCTCACTCTGATCGAATCTTCCACAGGGCACACGAAGATCTTCCCATCTCCAATGTGACCGCTCTGGTTGGTTCTGATTATAGTCTCAACCACCTTCGAGACATCATCATCTTCGACCACAGTTGAGATCATCCTCTTTGGGATAAAACGCATGCTTTCACCGGTATTCTTTTCCTCCATCTCTGTGAGCGCCGGATCAAGTTCATAATTCCAGCCAGGAAGTCCTTTCTGCTTACCTCTTCCTTCCACGCTTACCATTGTGAGCGCTGGAACACCAATTCCAAGAAGACCTGCTTTTGTATCCTGCAAATTGTGTCTTCGTATTATGGCGATAACTTCCTTCATGTTCTCACCTATAATCCCGATGCACCCGTTCTCACAGTGTACGCTTCTGAAACATCGGTCACGAATATTTTGCCGTCCCCGATATTCCCTGTGCGGGCGCTGTTCTGGATGACCTTAATTGCCTTTTGCATATCGTTATCTTCTACAACAAGCATCAGCATCACTTTGGGCAGCTCGTCATAACATACCGTCCCTACCCTGATTCCCTTCTGCTTGCCGCGCCCGAACACGTTCATTTTTGTGAGGGAAATAAACCCTTCTTTTTCCAGGTGCTCCACAACTTTCTCTTCTTTGTTTGGTCTGATTATTGCACGTATCATCTTCATGTTCTCACCTCTCCACAATACCGAATTCAACCATCATTTCCTCAAGCTCCTGCATTTGCATGGGTTTTGGTATCACGAAATTCGTATTTTCAATTATGTTTTTGGCAAGCGACCTGTAAACCTCAGCCTGCTTGCATGTGGGGTCAAAGTCTATGACCGTTTTCCGGTTGATCTCCGCACGCTGGACAATATTGTCCCGCGGCACGAACTGTATCAAATGTGAACCGATCTTTTTTGAGAATTCAGTGAGCAGTTCCAATTCGTTGTCCACGTTGCGCGAGTTGCAGATTATTCCTCCCAGGCGCGCATCGCCGTTCTCTGCGAATCTCACAATGCCCTTGCAGATATTATTGGCTGCATAGAGTGCCATTAGTTCCCCGCTTGCCACGATGTATATCTCCTTGGCATAGCCCTCGCGTATGGGCATGGCAAAGCCTCCGCATACTACGTCTCCGAGCACATCGTAGAACACGAAATCAAACTCTTCGTTGTAAGCGCCCAGTTCCTCCAGCAGTTTTATTGCAGTAATAACTCCTCTTCCTGCACAGCCAACACCAGGTTCGGGACCGCCTGCCTCGACGCACTTTATCCCGCCAAAGCCAGTGTGCTGGACAACATCAAGAGTCACGCCGCTATGGCCGTTGTCACGCATGGTGTCAAGCACAGTTGCCTGCACTTTTCCCCAGAGGAGCATCCTTGTTGAGTCTGCCTTTGGGTCACATCCTATCTGCATTACACGCTTGCCGATCGAAGCAAGCGCAGCAGTAAGATTCTGGGTTGTTGTGGACTTACCTATTCCACCTTTTCCATATATTGCTATCTGTCTCATTTTTCCTCCTCTATACCATGCCTCATTTGCCTCAAACACGGTAAACGGCAGCCTACTGTTGACCTTATATTATTTAAAGATTTTCATTATGAAAAAATAGATTATGTTCAAGTTTTTCCAGATAAAATTATTTTGTATTATAAATAGTTTTCTCAAAAGTATTAGTTAAATTTATATACTTTTAACTATTCAGTAGGTATCCGTATGCCTTCATCGGCGGTGAATATGATGGAAATAAAGAAATTAAAAAAACATTGGAAGTATTTCCTGCTTGCGGCAACTCTGCTTGCTGTACTGACAGGTACTGTACAGGCGGCAGAGGAACCAACAATTGATACTGGCGACACTGCCTGGATCCTTATCAGCACAGCTCTTGTGATGTTGATGATCCCTGCTGTAGGACTGTTCTACGGAGGAATGGTTCGCAAGAAGAACGCACTTTCGACCATAATGTTCAGCTTTGCCATTCTCGCTCTTATAAGCGTGCAGTGGGTGCTTGTGGGCTACACTCTATCCTTTGGTCCTGACATCGGCGGAATAATAGGCAGCCTCAAATGGTCCGGTCTCACAGGCGTAGGGATTGTCCCCAACGCAGACTATGCAGCTACCATCCCGGCGCTTTCGTTGAACGCATAAAGTTCAGCGCATTCCTTATCTTCTCCCTGCTCTGGGCAACCCTTGTGTATGACCCGATAGCACACTGGGTCTGGGGTGTGGGAGGATGGCTTCGCAACCTTGGCGCGCTTGATTTCGCGGGCGGCACGGTGGTGCACGTTAGCGCAGGCGCGGCAGCTCTTGCATTTGCCATAGTGATCGGAGCGCGAAAAGGTTTCGGGAATCAGCCCATGGAGCCGCATAACATACCCATGACCGTCCTTGGAGCAGTGCTTCTGTGGTTCGGATGGTTCGGGTTCAATGCAGGAAGCGCTCTTGGAAGCAATGGTCTTGCCGCAAGCGCATTCGTTGTAACAAATACGGCAGCGGCAGCCGCGGCGCTGACATGGACACTATTGAGCTGGTACCACAAGAGACCAAGCGTGCTGGGCACAGCCACAGGCGCTGTCGTCGGACTTGTAGCGATCACTCCTGCATCGGGTTTTGTCACTCCGATGGCAGCAATAGCAATAGGCGCAATAGCCGCAGTGCTGAGCTATTATGCAATGCTCCTGCGCATGAAGAGCAAGATAGACGAGTCCCTTGACGTCTTTGCATGTCATGGCGTGGGCGGCACCTGGGGCGCTATCGCCACGGGAATCTTTGCCACAGCGGCTGTGAACTCTGCAGGTTCGGGCCTGGTGGATGGAAACGCGGGACAGGTAGTTACTCAGATAATCGCGGTTGCTGCGACCGGGATATATGCCTTTATTGTGACATACATACTTGCAAAGGTCATTGATGCAACGATCGGTCTGCGGGTAAAGGATGAAGAAGAAGCTGTGGGTCTTGACATTTCCCAGCATGCAGAAAAAGCCTATGCGTGAGGTGATGAAAATGAAGAAAATAGAAGCGATAATAAGACCTGAGAACCTTGAATCCGTGCGCGTTTCGCTTGAGGAAAAGGGCATTGTGAGCATGACCGTGCTTGAAGTGCAGGGACGCGGGCGGCAAAAAGGCGTGTGCCTTCAGTGGCGCGCCGGAGAATACTGCGTGGAATTCCTTCCCAAACTCAGGCTTGACATTGTAGTTTCTGATGATAAATTGGAAACTGCGATAGAAGCAATAACCGCAGTTGCAAAGACAGGAAAGAATGGCGATGGTAAGATATTCATCTATCCTGTTGAAGAGGTCATTCGTGTCAGCACGGGCGAACGGGGAAAGGAAGCCATATAGATCTGGCTTCCTTTATTTATTAAGGCAAGACAACTAAAGATTTCAGGGGTTCGGTGTTGGAAATGCTCCGAACCCTGATTATGCAGCCACGATCCCCTCCATGGCATTCATGATGTTCCAGGCGATGTTCGCAGTCATCACCGTGGTTCTAATTACAGGCGCCTTTGTGGAGCGCATCAAGTTCAGCGCTTTCCTCATATTCTCTTTTCTCTGGGCTACCTTTGTCTATGACCCGATAGCCCACTGGGTATGGGGTACGGGGGGCTGGCTTCGCACAATGGGCGCGCTTGATTTCGCAGGCGGCATCGTAGTTCATGTGAGCGCCGGCGTATCTGCTGTCGCCATCGCCCTTGTGATAGGCGCCAGAAAGGGATTCGGGAAACATGTCATGGAACCGCACAACATTCCCCTCACCATCCTTGGAGCAATACTTCTATGGTTCGGCTGGTTCGGGTTCAATGCCGGAAGCGCGGTAACAAGCGGAGCACTTGCCTCAAACGCATTCGCAGTAACCAATACAGGCGGGGCTTCTGCAGCCCTGACATGGATGATATTGAGCTGGTACCACAAGAAACCCAGTGTCCTTGGCACGGTGACAGGGGGCGTTGTGGGTCTTGCGGCAGTTACTCCGGCTTCAGGATTTGTTACTCCTCTTGCTGCCATTGCAACAGGCATCTTTGCAACGACCCTTGTGAATCCCGCAGGCGCGAACGGCTTGCTGTATGGGAACAGCGGGCTTCTTTTCACGCAGGTAATAGCTGTCGCAGTGACCTGGGTTTACTCTTTCGTCGTTACGTTTATACTGGCGAAGGTCATAGATACAACCATTGGTTTACGCGTCAGCGAGGAAGAAGAGGCTGTTGGTCTTGATGTATCCCAGCATGCAGAAAAGGCTTATTCGTGAGGACATTGGATGAAAAAGATCGAAGCAATAATAAGACCCGAAGTTCTTGATCAAGTTCGAGTAGCGCTGGAAGGGAAAGGTATCGTTGGCATGACCGTCACAGAAGTTCAGGGACGCGGGCGCCAGAAGGGCATCTCCCTTCAGTGGCGGGCAGGAGAATACTGCGTAGAGTTCCTGCCAAAGATCAGGATAGATATGGTAGTGGACGATGAACTCGTGGAACCTGCAATAGAAGCGATAACTTCAGTGGCAAAAACAGGCAGGAGCGGCGATGGGAAGATATTCATCTATCCTGTTGAAGAAGTGATACGCCTGAGCACTGGAGAGAGAGGAAAGGAAGCTATATAGGTCTGGCATCCAATTTTTTTCGATCAGAAACATTCATATATATGAATATTCATTGCACTGCTTGCGGTGGTAGTCTTGCTGTTCGGAGGCGGAATGATGGGTTTTGGCATGGGCTTCGGCGCAATCATAATGCTTCTATTCTGGGGCGAAATAACAAGAGAGCAGTACCTTGAGATGGAAACAGAACTGACGAGGTAAACATGGGCTGGTACGGAAACTGGGCGGTTGTGATTGCAAGTATTCTATTCTTCACACTTTTTGTGGTGGGGTTTGCTTATGCTCCGAAAAAGCGCGACTGGAAGACGCTTGGAATATACGAGGCTTTCATGGTGGCGCTGTTCACAGAGATGTTCGGCTTTCCCCTTACGATCTTCCTTCTATCCTCGATCTTGGGAATCACGATAGAACCAACAGGTGAAACAGGTCATCTGATAGCAGTCGCACTCGACCGCCTGGGAATACTGGAACTGGAGAAGGGCGTATTTCTGGTGATGGCAGTAAGTTCGGTAATGATCCTGGCAGGGCTTGCTTTGATCATTCTGGGCTGGAGGAAAATCCATAAGGCTGCAGGACTTGTGAAAGACGGCATCTACAGATACTCCCGCCATCCGCAGTATCTGGGTATTTTACTCATTACTTCTGCATTCATTATCCAGTGGCCCACTATACTTACTCTAATAATGTGGCCCATTCTGGTTATCATGTATATTCGCCTTGCAAAGAAAGAGGAAAAAGAGATGGAAGAAAAGTTTGGAGAAGAGTTTTTGAAATATAAAAAAGAAGCTCCAATGCTTCTTAAAATCTTTGGTATCAATATATGAATCAGAATACATCACGGGATAAGAAAATTTATGAAATGCACGCCGAGATATGCAAGGTATTCACAAGCCCAAAAAGGCTGGAAATAATTAGCCTTCTCAGGGATGGAGAAAAAACCGTTAATGAACTGGCAGAACAGGCTGGAGTGCTCCAGGCAAACATCTCTCAGCACCTCACGGTCTTGAGGCAGAATAACGTTGTCACTACACGAAGGGATGGAGCAAATGTTTACTACAAGATCGCAAACCCGAAAATCTTGCAGGCTTGCGATTTGATGAGAGAGGTTCTTTTAGAAAAATTATCAGAGAATGAGAAGTTAGTAAAGAGGATATCATGAAATTTGGAATAATAATAAACACAAATGAGCCAGAAACAGTATGGAACGCCTTTAGATTTGGTGTGACGTCTTTGCTTATGGAGCACGAAGTAAAAGTGTTTCTCCTGGGTAATGGTGTTGAGAGTGAAAATATTCAGGATAAGAAATTCAATGTTCAGGAACAAATAGGACTGTTTGTTGAGCATAAAGGTCATGTCTTTGCATGCGGAACATGTCTGAAAGTAAGGCAGATGAAAGGAAGCGAGGTTTGTCCGATCTCAACAATGCATGATATGCTCCATATAGTTGAGGAATCTGACAAAGTCCTGGTGTTTGGTTAAAAAAGTGAAAAACAAAAAAAGGTGAAAATATGATAGTAAACAGAGTCGATGTGGATAAATTCAAGGAAACAGTTGAAAAAGCAAAAAAAGACCCATCCACTGGTAAGAAAACAATGGAGATAGAGGGGGAGTGGAGGTTGAATAAAACAGGTGCGCAGTTCGAATCCAGAATAAAAACAGAAAAGGGAGGAGAGGTTACCCTTCTATCGGATGAAACGCTGATCCTGGGAGGTGGAGGTTCAGCCCCTAACCCTGTGCAGTACTGTATTTACGGATTAATTGCCTGCTACGCTGCTACTTTTGCAAAATGGGCTGCAATGGAGGGAATCGTTCTTAAAAGCTTTAAGATAAAGGCTACTGCGAACATGGATCTGACAGGGGCTTTTGGAGTAACACAGAACCCGATCTTAGAGCATCTGAAATGGGAGATGATAGTTGATACAGATGCAAGCCTGGATAAACTCAATAGGCTGAATGAAATTGCCAGGGAGAGATGTCCCGGCTATTACTGCGTAACACATGAGATTTTCCCTGAGATCAAGATAATTAAGCAGTGACATTTTCATAAAGGCGGCATTTGGTTGCAAAAACAAATGGGTCTGGGTGATAGCAGCACAATCGGGGCGACGTGGCGGCAGGAATTCATTTAGATGCGATTATAGGGATATTAGTATTACTGTTAACATCAGTCCTGAGAGGCGCATAAGTAATGCATTTTTCGAGTGGTAGAGATTCCCTTTTTCTTAGGGCATACTGAAAAATAAACTATCGATATTTTTCATATTTCGATCAACCGGGAACTTTTCTAAACCACCCGTCCATCCTTGAGCCTGATTATCCTGTCCGCCTTCGCGCCGATATCGGGCTCATGTGTCACCATGACTATGGTCTGTCCATTATTGTTCAATTCCCTGAAGAGATCAACTATCTGGTTAGATGACTCGGTATCAAGGTTCGCAGTAGGCTCATCTGCAAGAAGAATTGCAGGTTCATTCGCCAGCGCCCGCGCTATCGCCACCCTCTGCTGCTGCTTTATAAAGAGGAGGTGACTTTCAAGGAATTTTTATTGGATTTATACGAATGCCAATCAGGGGATTATCTCGGTGGGGTTATTTTTCTTCGGAGATACTGTTCATCCAGAACCAATTTTTTAACTATTGTTAAGAGAGGGCGGTGACTCCACAATTATACGCCCGGGCTTCATGAAAGGATGATCTGTTAAATTATACTCAAAAGTCCCTGTTTCATTGAACGTATAATTCCATGATTCCTTTTTATTCAGCGCCGGAGACATGAACCCCTTCCCTGTAATAATATACCGGGCGCTGTCCATGTTCGTCCACAGCACGGTAGTCCCGTTTATCACCTTATGTACAGGAGGGATGAATTCTGATCCGAATATCTCAACATATACCGTAGCAGGTTCCCGCACAGGGAATACCACGTGGGGCGGTACTGGTGTGGGAGTCAAATTCACGGTTTTATTTACTACCACCGGTTCTTTGTTACCAATACATCCTGCCAGCGCAGCCACAATGATCAAACATATTACCCATCGTTCATACAATCAAATCACTCCTCTTCCGCATTATAAAATCTGAGCTTAACATCATCCACTATCCCGCATTCTTTTGCATATTTAAAATAGAGTTCAAGGCTCTCCACGCTATCGCTGTCAAAATCATAGTTCAGCGTGTGGAGATACTCACGCATGAAGCCGCAGTCGATATTTTTCGCGCTGCCTATGAAATTTGCTATCTCCCTGATGTTTTCATACGCGTAGTCCTTTGACCGCAGGAGCGAATCAAGGACATGATCAACCTTATCCGGATGCTCCCGCGCGAAATCCTCTCTGACTACCCATAGAGCGTACACCATCTTTTTCCCTGTCATCTTCTTCCATTCATTGCCCAGGTCCGCGATGATACTGTATTTACCGATGGCATGAATGGCGCTGTCGCCGATAAGGAGAGCCGCTTCGCCCTGCTTGAGCATTTGCCCTATGTCAGTTCCGGGGCACTGTTTAATGTTCACGTTCACGCCGTTCTTCCAGAGTATGATCTTTATCAATGTTGCTGAACTTGCTGTCGTTTCCGGGATGCAAAGAGTCTGTCCTTCGAGGTCAGAGAGGTCCATCCTGCCGTTTGAGCAGATAAGAACGCTTTTTGTGAAGTCATTTGAGGTGATCGAAAGACGCGGAAGGATGAGAAGGTCATCGCGCTTTGCATACATGATGGAAGATATGGGGCTGATATCAAGCTCGCCTGCAAAAAGCCTGCGGGCAAGTTCTACAGGATGCGCTTCGGTAATTCTTATGCCGGGCGCCTTTATCTTTCCGTGTTCCATGGCGTAATACGGGAAATCACAATTAGCAAAGGCGATCTTACCGAGTCGGATCATACTTCATTATATTTATGAAAGATGTATATATATTAGTTTATTGGGCGGGAATTGCCTGATGTTTTTTTGAGAAAATCTAATTTTGATGAAAGAATGTACGAAAAATGGGATCAATTCATAACATTTATAAGGGCTAAATAACTTACATCGCCGGAAAGGTGGTATAAAGGTGATAAGAGATTTCCTCCGCGACGAGAAGGCAGTAGAAGGCATGCCGATGCGCATCATGGTTACAGTGGTAATTTTCGCCGTGATACTCGGTCTTACCGGAAAAGCTGCATCAGACTTTATCGGTGATGTAAAGGAAAAAAAGCTCATGGACGAGCTTGACAGGATAGAAAAGCGCGCTTCGGTAATATATGCGGCAGGGGGAGCAAGGGACATTAATGATCCAGATGATCTTTCAGGCACTATGGAGAGCATCCGGGTGAAAATTCCGGACAATGCGGCTTTTGTAGTGTTCGGGGGAATGCCTGATGGGGCGGCAAATGAGCGCACTGATAATGTATATTACTATGTCCTGAATAACGGCAGGGTGCGGGCGAGGTCTTCTATTGCGAGGTTCTCAGGACCGACCGTGTTCTATCCCGGAGAATATGAACTGACGCTTGAGCTTATCAGGAATAACAGTGGAACGTATGTGACGATAAGAGGGGTATGAGGCGATTTATAGCAGACGAAAGGGCATGGGCTGATTTTTTCATAACAAGAATCGGATTGATCTTATTTGCGTCCATGCTGCTTCTCAGTGCGTTCAAGGTTTACCCCATGTTCAATGAGCAACAGACAAGGGCAGGGATGGACGCTGCTGCTTCAGATATTGCTTCAAAGATCGAAGCTGTGGACGTCGTAACCGTACCCGGGTATAAATATGTCTATGCATTTGATGAAAAAGATAAGAATAAACGGATAGAGATATCCACCGAATTCGTGGTGGTCCTCCATAACATCAGCACACCATGGGGTGAACGCGAACTTGTCCATGCCGAGCCAGTGGTGGCGCGTGTATATCCCACGAACAGCAACTGGAGCAATACATCGGGATTAAGAAAAAATCTGAGCGACCTTGGCGCCGGGAAAAACGGCGATGCAGTAAGCCCGCTTAATTTTTCGGGGGATAAAGGAAAGGTGGATGCGATGTTCGATTCCATCGAACGGGAGCTTGCCCGCAAGCCATTCGTTCCTGATATGAACAGGTCGATGATCATTGAAAAGGTAATTATATATTACAATGATGGAAATAAAATCGTGCAGAGGGATCATGTTATCATTTATCAGTGACGAGCGCGCTGTGGTTGAGCCGCATGCCGATATGCCTGCCATGGCGCTGGCTGTTGTGGGATTTATTGTATTCATAGCGATAATATCACAGGCATACGGGGCATACCAGAATAAGGCTTTCATTGCAGAGAATTACCAGGACGCTATGAACTTTGCTGAAAAGCTGAGCAGGGACAGCACTCTGACAGGCAGTGTGCGACCTGATGTTATCGATGCGTTGCGGCTGGAAGAGATCGGAAAAGAGCCGAAAGAACTGATGCGTAAATACGGGGCATTTTATAACTTCATGTTCAAGGTCGAGGTTGACACAAAAAGCAGGACATACACCAGGATCATAAAAAATCCTGATATCTCAGAATCAAAGTACGGGATATCATCATCAATACCAGTTACAGTCAGGCTCAACGATGTGCAGGAACTCCCGGGCACGCTGACCGTAAAGATATGGAGGAAATAATGAAACGACAGATGAATTTTTACTCGGATGCGCGGGGGTTCTCCACTACGTTCGATGTGCTGATATTTCTTGTTCTCATATCTATCGCGGCTGTTATACTTCTTCCCACGATAACCGGCAACATCCAGATAAGATCGGTGATAGATTCAAAGAGCCAGTCACAGTCATCCCGGATGCTGACAACGATATTGAACGGGAGGATGGATGAGTTCGAGTATACACCTGCAGGTGAGCAGCTTGATGCCATAGCAGGTCAGGTCAACGAGTCTTCACTTTACATGACCGGAAAAAAGCTGATCCTGGGAAGGGAGTTAAAACACAGGACATTTGCCGATCTCGCTGCTGAGGATGCCGCAGCGCAGTGGGTGATATATCACAATGGACAAAGGATCCAATTGAACTTCCTGCTGACGAACTATACGAGCAGTCTGGACACCGCCATGAAAGAATATCTGGACAGGCAGATCGGGGACAGGTACGGTTATAATCTGACCGTGATATGGCGGCCTGTTGTCAATGCACCTATAGGAGGCGATGTCAGTATCGGGGAGCGGGTGCCGGATAATGCGTATGTTGAAACGGCATACATAACGATGCCGTACAGAGTGGATCTCTCCCGCGAACGTGTGGAAATGATAGTAAATGAAAGTTTTAACAGCACGTTCGGGAATATTTCCTCGACATTTGCTCAACTGAAGAAAGACGCTTCGAACAGGACGCAGATAGAAGACGAGATATCACAGGAGATATTTGATTCTATTAACAGCACAATAGATGAAGCTGTTGTGATCCTGATGGATGAGACTTTGGCGCCGGTCATTGATGAGGCGCAGGATACTGTCGCAGGGCAGATCAACAATTTACTGCCGGAAGGGGGTAATGGATTGATGGGCAGCATCAATGAGACGATCACCGGCATACTGGATGATGAAGGGATCATCGTCAATGGCAGCCTCTCTGATACGCTCAAGTCATATCTTAAGGACGTGGCGAAGCAGGAAACCCGGACGATATCGGGGAGGGAAATAAGATATCTTGTCACTGAGCTTGCGGACATGTACGTTAACGATGTGATGACGATCGAAGATGTAAAACAGAGCATAGTCACAGAGGTATTCTCCCGAATAAGGACCAATCGCGCTGAGGTTACGCTGTCAATATGGGAGCGAAGGTCATGACAATTAGATCATTCTGGCAAAACGACACCGCAAAAGTCCCGTTCGCTGTCATCGGCATATTCCTCTTGCTTGTCAGCGTGATCGCATCCATCAACCTCGTCCGCATGGACGTGCGCATGGCAACAGCCATGTCGTCCCCTGGCGAAATATCAGCGCCGGACACCGCGCTCCTGTACGCGAAAGCCGACCTTGCCCGCGCCATAAACTATGCTGGTATGGACGCTCTCAGGCAGCTTGGAGAAACCCCGGTCATCAAACCCGACAACAATAGCGCCTATTACTCAGACGATCCCGAAGAAACCACGCGGAACCGGGCAAAAGCAATGATGCGCCATACCCTCAACAAGTATATCGAATCCAATTACAGGTACGATACATACGCATACCGGGGCTATTCAGTGAACGTAGAACCCCTGGACTCATGGGACGGGATAAACATCCAGCCCATCAGGATGAAACTCAACAGGTCGCTTGTCCCGCCTGTCATGCCTCCGGGAGAGAAAGGTTACGAAACATACTGGAAAGTCTCAGTGCCATTAAAGATACACCTTACTGACCTTGCCTCAAAGACAGAACTTACAGGCAGCAACATCACGATAGAGACCCTTATCACGGCGCGGTATCCGCTGCTCAAAGACCTCACGGATGAATACAGCACGAGACTGAACGGTTCGAATGCTGTCATGGTGGAGACCACCGCATTATCAATGGCATACACCTGGGCGCGCGGGTACATGCAGTATTATCGCGGCGCGCCTGAAAACATCGTCAATAACACCCACCTCTCGCTCATGCTCAATGGCGCGCTGCTGCTTGACCAGGGATTCGTGTTCAATTCGGTCGATCCAATGAGCATTGTGGAATATGCGAAACAGACAGCCTATGTGCTCACTGGAAAGAGCATGGACTACGCAAACGTGTCGCTTGACAACGGCTCGATGAAGATCGACCCGCAGCAGGACGCTTTCAACTCCACAGGCGACCCCGCAGCCGCAGAGGAAGATTATAACAGGGCAAAGCAGTTTGATATTAACGCTACCCCCATCACAGAGTACCTGAATAATGATTCTATGCCGGGGGGTTCATTTGTGGAGCAGCAGATACGGACAGTGATTCCGCAGGTGTACAGCACGGGGCTTGTTACTGGCGTGGCGAGACATACCTCAGAAACCGAAGGGGCGCACGACGGGTATGAATCAAGTCATAATGTCGAGGGCTGGGGCGAACCAGACAGCATGAGCATTGTAGGGACTGTCGCGCGGGATGATGCTGTCCCCGGCACATTGTACGGCGAGATATGGGATGTGACATGGACAAGAAGTCATGTGTGGAGGCATTACTATACTGTGTACTACGAGTGCACCAAAACGCGAAGTTACGCCTGTTCGGATAGTGAAGGTAAACCTTCAACATGCACCGAGGAATACACAACTACCTGCAGCCGCACCGAGTATAACGAGATGACAACCACGGATACCAGGGTGGACAGGGTTACTATAACATTGAAAGCACAGGAGAACTCGAATACGAACCTCCCGCTGAAATACAGAGGGGGCGCGCTGTCGTCGAGGAACGATGTTGTCAAGCCATTTGAGCCGAGGGACGTGGATTACAGCGCTGCGCATTCTGACCCGCAGATCGAGGAGGCGTATGTGAGGTATAAGAGCGATGTGTTTGATGCAAATAAAGTGAGTAATATCAAGAACCAGGGTTTGTCCGGGAATACTGACGCGCGGACATATTCTTCAAATTCTCCTGCGCCGAATTATATCGCATCTTCTGGCTGGCTGCCGGGGGAGGCGCAGTTCGCGGTTGATGAGATCACTGAGGCTATCAACAGGGATGTGCATCTTGACCCGAAAATCAATTACACAGTGTACCCCGTGCCTTCAGATCTGCTTGTCGCGGCGCGGGATGACCTGATAATGAAGATAAAGCGGAATGAGTCGAGGTATGTGGATAAAGAGATGTATTACGATGGCGCGCAGTATCATTCCACGAGCGCAAAGCTTATTTCGCTTATGCGAGAGTGGTATGTGGATGAGGTGAAGTACCAGATATACGAGAAGTTCACGGGCGGGAGCGATATGATCAATGCTGAGATAAGGAAGAATTTTTCCGAGCCTGATAAGGTGATGCAGGCGAACAGGGATGGAGCAAAGCTTTTATCTAAAGGGATGTATCTGCCTTTCGGACTGACCATGAGGGCGTATCATACTGACGATGAAGGGAATGTGTACCCGCCTGAGGAGCTTGAGGCGTGGAATGAGAGCGTGACGCTGGTGGTGAACCAGGAGCCGGATTATCTTTATGCGGTGAATGATGATGTTGAATTAAGGACTCTTGGTATCAGGAGCTTTAATATATTTGGTCCGACAGGGTTGCCTGTGCTGCCTTCCATGAATCCCTGGATCGTTCAGACGAATGCATGGAAGATCGAAATTCAGGGGAAGATAAACAAATTTGAGGTTTTCGATGCCGATGATGAAACACACCCGAACCCGATTTTTGGGCATGAGGCGCAGGTGTATGTGAGGGAGGATATAGATGTTTTTGATTCAATAACAAGTCAACCATTGGGGACTAATAAAGCAATAAAATTCAGTTTCACTACTGGTACTTTTATAGCAGTTCCACCAGGCAAATCCATCGGAGATGATCTTGCACATGTATTGGAACCCAAGTTTCCCACTCAAAAATTGAAAGCAATAGCAGGCACCTTTGTGCCTTCCAGAATTTAGTTGATTTTTGGTCGTAACAACTTAACTTCA
>JAYTKX010000107.1:0-16418 GCA_043729865.1 Methanobacteriota archaeon | reverse complement strand
GAGCACAGTAAACGCTAAAATAGTGGTGGTGAACTCAGGCTCTGCTACAGTCAAGGGGTTTGAGATAAGGACGCTTGCTGTCAATAATAACTACGCCTGGATGGGAGACAAAGCAAAAAAAGAATATATCGACCAGTATCAAACGGACCTGAAACCGGGCGTCAGCTACGATATCCCGATAGGGTTTACCATACCTGAAAAGGTGAACGGGATTAGACCTTCAGGAAAATATACCCTAACTGTTTCTCTTGTGCTGAACGGGCAGGTTGTGGATACAAAAGTTGTTAACACAGAAGTCAAATAATTAATTAACTGGAAAATCGGTGTAACTGAGGTTTACTCCGGTCTCTGACATCCACATCTCTACAAGAGCAACATCTTCTGTGTTGAACCTGAAATCATTAAAAAAGCCTGGCATGACGCTTCCCGGATCATCAAAGATATAGCCGTAATCAAATTCACTTACGATTTCCGGTGTTACCGGGTCAATGATATAATAGTCGACGCCCTTGATATTGATTATTGGAAATGTGCTGTTCCCCCCCATTTTGACTGGAATGGCAAGAGCTGTATTGAGTTTATTCGCCTTTCCAAAAACCACTTTGGGTTCAAAACCGATCAACTTTTTCAGGTGATACCATAGCAGCGTTGTTGTCCTTGGACGCTTGAGGTCAGATGCAAGCTTCCCCCATCCTTTCGAGTTGAGCATGCTAAGTTCATTTGAGACTTTATCCATTGTTGTTTCTGGTAGCGCGGATTGTGTTGTCGCGAGAACAGTAGACGTCTGGTCCTGCTGCGATGAGGCAGGCTTTTCCTGAAGACATCCGCTCATCGATACGATCATGATAAAAAAAAGGACTATTACATATTTGAAAAAGAGTTGTTTCGTTCTTGCTGTCACCATACTTCGACCTCTGTGGAAATACCGTGATTTTCGCGGTCCCATCAGGATTTAGATATGACTTCCAAAGTATAAATAATCTATTGAAATAATTAGTATATAAATAAACTGCCTTTACATAACGAATTATTCAATAATGTCATCTTTATAATTGTATACATTTTAAAATATAATCTGTAATTAATGCAGGCAATTCCATCTTTATGAAAATTGAGTGATTATAATCATGACGTGAATGGAGAAATGTTTTTAAGTAAAGTGAACCATTACAAATATCTGTGATTCGATGAAGAAACTGTTTCCCATTATTATGGTATTTCTGGTTGTCGTTCTGTCAGGCTGTACTGGTCAGGATACTTCAAGCGAAACTGATGGACAGATTTTCGAACGTGCAAACCTTAACCTTAATGGTAAGATGATGGACATTGTACTGACCCCGAAAGATGCAAAGACAGGCGAAAACATTACCGCAAATCTTGTAGTGGGCAACACCGGCGCTGAAAATATTATCAGTGAAACGATCGAAATAAAAGCCAGAGCAAAATCTCTTGATGATTTCCTCGCAAATATCGCGCTTATGGCAATGAGCGAAGAAAAGAAAACAATGACCTTTTTAACGGATTATAAAGAGGAGATAAAACCAGGTATGATAAAACCTCTCACCCATGTTTTTCCCACGCCGCGGGAACTCAAAGGCAGAAGCCTCGCAGGAACGTATGATATCACCATCTTCCTGTCTGTAAACGGGCAGAAGGTGGAATCAAAATCGATGATATTGAAACTGCGTTCAGGCAAGCCCAGGGATGGTTCAAATACTCAAGGGAACACATCTTCTGGAACTGTGACAGCAGCTCCAACGCCCGCGGTCACTGCAACAGCAACTCCTGCAATGACCGCGACGCCAACCCCGACATCTACGCCTGAAGCGGTTACTGTCGAGCCTACTGGATTCATAAGATTGTCAATTATACAGGGAGGGTCCAAGTTCGGTGAACCCTCTATAACAATTAATGCCGGTGATACGATACAGTGGAAGCACTTTGATAACGATGAAGTTTTGACTCTGGCAGAAATGGATGGAAAAATACCTAATCAGACCGTAAAAGCGAGGACCAATTATGTATTCAATACTACTGGTACCTATAGAATCCAGTTATTTTATCCAAGAATGCGAATAGATCCGCCAGTTCAGGTCATCAATGTGGTCTTGAATCAGAGCCAATAATATTTATTTGTTCACAATCTTTATATTGCTGAAGAGTTAATCGTTAAGTGAGGGACTATGATATCAAATAAAATATTTTTTTGCATGCTTGCATTATTCCTGGCTGCAGGAACCGCAGGCGCAGCAACGCTCAATGTCGGACAGGGGCAGACCTATTCAACTATTCAATCTGCCATCGATGCTTCAGAGACCGGTGATGTGATCTCTGTCAGCGAAGGCACCTACTACGAGAATGTGGTTTTAACAAAGAGCGGGATAGCGATAATGGGAAAAAATAAAGAAAAAACAATTATCGACGGCCAGAAAACAGGCAGCGTCATACGAATAGAGACAAACGACGTGACGATCAGCGGATTCACCATACGCAACAACGGCGGAAGCGGGAAAGAAGATGCGGGAGTGAGCCTGTATAATGCGAATAACAACATGATCGCAAATTCTATCTTTGTTAATAACACGGCGGGGATCGCAATATATTCATCGAGCAACAATAACGTTATTGCTGGCAACTATATCCGGTCAAACGGTAGATACGGGATTAATGTATTTTCATCCCTCGATAATAAGATATATGGGAACCAGATCCAGCAAAACCAGATCGGTATCTATGCGGATTCAGCGCGCGGGTATCAGATATACTTGAACAATTTCATAGACAACACCATTGACCATGCTTATGATAACAGCGGCAAGAATGCATGGGATGATGGCAAATCAGGCAATTACTGGAGCAATTATAAAGGAAGCGCACCGTTTAAGATCAAGGGTGGTGCAAATGCTGTGGACAATTACCCGCTTTCAGGCGCTGTAACGATAAAAGATGTGGCGATCAGCATACCAACTCCGGTCAAGACGCAGGGACAGAATACGCAGGAAGAAGCAAAGAAATCCACGCCGGGATTTGAGGTTCTTTCAGTTATTGCCGTGATCGGAATACTTGGATACGGAGCAGGTCATAAACGTTAAATAACCGGTATTTCCGGTTCAGATATATTCCGGTATTTTTCCTTCGATTTTTTCAGCAAGTCCGACAATATGCTCGATGTTGTCGGGTTTATCTTTTTTATATTTAGCGCTAAGCGCGGCATGAACCCTGTTTTTAAGAAATATCAGATTATATGTAACCCCATCGCTCTGTTTCTTCTTTAACAGGATGGAAGATTCGCCAAGCGTCCCTGCCTTGACAGGGCGTCCATAATCATCCTTTTTTAGATAATCCACATTGGCGTTGAACGCGCTGTTTGCGCCTTCCCTGTCATTATATGTGGTAATGACCTGAATAATTGTATCTTTTTTATCCTGCAGCAAACAACTGAAACAACCTTCTGAAAAACCCCATTTCCTGAGATCTTCTGTTGCAGCATAATTAAAACACAGTTCAGGCTCACTTGTTAGCGTGCACACATTTTCGTAAAGTTCTTCCATGTCGCTTCCTGCTTCAACATGTGTAAGTGCGATATCTATAGAACGTACTGTCATTTACTTATTATAAAAGCGGAAGTTAGATATGAAAGTATCGCATATCTAACGACAGGATATCTGATGACAGGATATCTGATGACAGGATAATTTATTAATATAATGGGTTATATTATACGATAGAGGCTGAAAATGTTTAAGGCAGTAATTGGCGCAGAAAAACTGAAGGAAGCTATTGAATCCGTATCAACACTTGTAGATGAAGCAAAACTCAAACTTACCCCGGAAGGGCTCTCAATAAAGGCGGTAGACCCTGCCAATGTCGCCATGGTCAGTCTTGATCTTGCAGGAGATGCCTTTGAATCTTTTGAAGCGACAGAAGGCGAACTCGGGATCGATCTTACAAAACTGAACGGTATAATGGAAATGGCTGATAAGGGGGACAACATCGAACTTGATCTTGACGAAACAGCGCACAAACTGGTTATCAGGATGCGCGGGCTTTCATATACAATGTCGCTTCTCGACCCCTCATCTATCAGGAAAGAGCCCAAAGTTCCGACGCTTGATCTTCCTGCGCATATAGTGATCCGCGGGGAAGACCTGAAAAGAGCAGTGAAAGCCGCTGAAAAGGTGAGCGATTACATGTCCATAGGCGTCAGGGGAGAGATCTTTTTCATGGAAGCTGAGGGCGATACAGATAATGTCCAGCTTGAGATGACAAAAGATCAGCTGGTTGAGTTTAAACCCGGAGAAGCAAAGTCCCTGTTCTCGCTTGATTATCTTACTGATATAAGCAAGATAGCAGGAAAAACCCCGGAAGTAATGATCGATGTTGGAAAGGATTATCCCCTGAAGATAAGGTTCAAGATCGCAGAAGGGCATGGCGATGTCAGTTACATGCTGGCTCCCAGGGTCGAATCTGAATAGGACATGGATGTTTTCGCGTTTGCTCAATTTCCTTATGTTAGCGGGGCTTTAAAATATGTGGAAGCCCTTGATTTCAAGCTGGATGAACTATTTTTCGACCGGGTGTTCGGACAGGTAAGAGAGCGGGGAAAAGAGCGCGTTCTTTCCGCGATCGGGGAGGGGATAGATAAATCTGTATGCACGGACAGGACAGGCGCTGAAAAGGAATTACTGTCGTATCCTGTTGCCAGGATACTTGTCTCATGCATCAACGATAACTACCTTATAAAGCGGTATGCACTGGCTGAGGCAAAATCTTCCTATGAGACATTAAAGAAGCTTCCGGATATTGATCTTAAAGATTTTGCGGAAGAGTTCGATATCGCTGCAAAGATCGATGAGCGAGAGTACGTTATTCATTTTACGGATTATATCCGCCATGCAAGCGCTATTCATGAGCATGAATGGAAGCTGATAAACCGGAAAATGGATCATGGATGGGTGCATCTTTCCAAAGAAAAATTATCGCGGATAATTGAAGAGGCGATCAGGAAGCGGATCGAATCCGGTATGCCGCTGGATGTGCCTCCTGATATATGCGCGGCGCTTGATGGACTGGTTAAGGAAATACGTGACGCACTGGATGCGCGCAAATCCGAGTTCGAAATAGGTGAGTTCAGTGAGATATTGCCTGACTGCTTCCCTCCATGCATGGCGCATGCCCTCTCAGGCGCACAGTCGGGTGTGAACCTGTCTCATTCTATGAGGTTTGCCCTCACTTCATTTCTGCTGAATATAGGGATGAACGTTGAAGGGATCATCGGGCTTTTCAGGGTCTCACCTGATTTCGATGAGGAACGCACAAGATACCAGGTAATGCACATCCACGGAGCCACCGGAACGGTCTACAAATCGCCCTCATGTGATACTATGGTCACGTATGGGAACTGTGTTGGCAAAGATTCCCTTTGTGAGAGGACCTCGCATCCCCTTGGTTATTACAGGAAAAAGGCATGGATACTTAAAAAGAGCAGCTCTACGAAAGATGCTAAATAATAAAAAGTCCTGGTTTTCGCTTACAAAACATATATCCAGAAAGAATGTTAAATATACTCCCAGATGGTCAAGAGATTGAATTTCTGGAAAAAGAGAGCTTTTAAGAAGCTTGTTTCGCAGCAGGGTGAGAGACTCATAATCTATACCAGGAATAACCCTGATTCAGATTCACTGGCAAGCTCGCTTGCTCTAAAGCGGATCGCAGAACATTACAGCATGGATGCCACATTATACTATACCGGGGCGATCCAGAACAAAACCCTTATTAACATACTCGGAGAAGACGTGACGAACGCGCCAGTGATATCCCAGTCCCAGAAATACATGGCTTTTGTGGACCTTTTGCCAACAGAACTGACTGGCGAGAAATTCTCCCCCACTATAGTTATCGGTCACACTCTTGGCAATACGGAAAAAATACGCTGCGAATATCAGGATATCCGCACAACAGATACTACGTCCAGCATAATGATAGACTATTTAAAAACGTTTGGCGTGGCAATAGATAAGCGCCTGGCAACCCTTCTTCTGTTTGCCATCCGCGAAAAGACAAAGACCCTGGTAACGAACTTTACGCTTGAGGATATCGAAGCATACTGGTATATCCACAGGTACGTGGACCTGGAACTGCTGAACAGCCTTGAACATCCTTCAGCAAAGCTTGAGACTTTCGAAGATCTTTCGCGCGCGATCGGCAATAAGATCATAAAAGGAGCTTCCCTGTTCACCACTGTCGGTTTTGTGAAAGACACCACCACCATCCCCAAGGTCTGCAAGTACATGCTGGATATAGAAGGGATATCTACGGCTCTTGTATTTGCGGTGGATGCCACAAAGATCTATGTTTATGCCGAGTCCGAGAACATGGAGCTAAATATGAAAAATATCCTCAAGAAAGCGTTCGGGGATTGGGGCGATGTCGCAGGCGGTCCATTCCATGCCTCGATCTCCATACCTCTTGGAGTATTCGGGATCGCTGCAGATGTGGAGTCGGCAAAACCGCTCCTTCTAAAATCTATCAGCGACTCGATCTCATCCCGGTATTTCTACGTTCTTGAGGTAGAATAATGCCTGCCATGTGCGCATATTGTGCATGCCCCTTCTGAAGTAATGCATCGGGAGCAAACGAGTTTTCCACACATCATACAGGTATGTAGTTTTCCCGGATGCCCGCAGATACTGCAAATTCCCATTACTTCCATAATCTCCTCAAAAAAAGTTAAGATGCCTGATATGGAACGTAGAACTCCTCTATTACCCAATTTTCAAGCTCTTGCATTTCTTTTTTTTCCCCCTTTAGCAATACAGGTCGTTTTTGATGGATTTCAGATATTTTTTTATTCATTTATATCAACGGTACCCTTATTTACCGTCTCCATGAAGTTGGAGTCGTTTTGAGAATTTATAGTTATCGATTTCCTCCTGTAACTATCATTTCCTCCCGTAACCACCCTCAGGATATCCACATCATCACAGGTCAGCTTCTCATCCAGGGGAACAGGGATTCCGCTACGAAATACGATAACTATCTCAGGATTGATATGAAGAGACTGCAACAGCTCTTCATACGTTTCATCCTCGCAGACATCCATTGTCTGCTCTTTGACCCCGCCGGAAAGGATTTTTACATTTACCTTCAACTTTCTTCCTCAGACAATTCTTCCAGCGCTCCCCTTACTTTTGTTAAATCCACAAGATGCTCTTCCATCAATTTGGTTTCAAGGATCTTCTGTTTTTTTTCACCCTTTCTTTCCAGACCTCTCTTATCAAGTTTTGACATATTTTTACCTCGCATCTGTTCGATTTTTCCTGACCAACCTATACTTTGACTCCTGTGTTTATTAATGTTTTGGGAGATATTACAGGTCATCGATTAATGAATATTCCCGGTTTCCACATCCTGTTTTTTCAGCGACTTCTATGTGTATCCACGGGTCTACGCCCCACACGTTATATATAGAACTGCCATTCAATTTCATTCGCTCATTAATGAGTTCTATTGTCGCCGCATCAAGGGCTACCGGGTCTTTCCCCGCGAGTATCCCGATATCCTCAACGAACCGCTCTCCTGAAAAATTAAAGCAGTCGCATCCGGGTGTGATGTCATATACCCAGTTGATGTATCCGACCCGCCCTTCGAGCGCCTTTATCGGACCCATCGCTGCTTCACCCAGCCTTTTTTGCATTTTTTCGCTGGCATCGGGCGGTGGAATGATGGCTTCCTGCTGGCATGCGTCGGCGCATGAAAGTTCTCCGCAGCATTTTGAATGATCTATTTCAGGCGGGTTAATAGCACCCCACGGGCACACCTTCACGCATTCGCCGCACTGAATACATTTTTCAGGGTCGATGTCCGGTTTTCCCGGTTCGTGAACCTTTATCTTACCAGCGCGGTCAAGACAACCCATTCCAAGGTGTTTCACAGCTCCCCCGAAGCCTGATGCAGGATGTCCTTTTCCGTGAGATATCACGATCATGGAATCTGCTTCAGCTATGGCAGATGCCACTGTAATGCTGCCGAGCGCTTCTCCATTTATCTGTATTTCTTTCCCGTTCCCGCCCCTTAGACCATCTGCCACGATGAAAGGAGCGTTCATGCTCGCATGGGTGAAGCCGTTCATGGCTGCGCCTGTTATCAGTTCAGCCGCATTGAGCTTCATCCCCCGGTATAACGTGGTGGTGTCGGTGACAAAAGGTATCCCTCCTGCTTTTAATACGAGGTCAACAACGGTGCGGACGATCACAGGTCTTACGTGGGTGGTATTGCCATACTCCCCGGGATGGATCTTGACAGCTACGATATCCCCTGCCCTGACAGGCGATATCTGAGGAAAAATGCTCTTTATCTGCTCTATCTGGTTGTCCTCTGGGCGCGTTATTTTTGCTGTTTTGAATATGATTTTGCTCAACTGTATCCCTCATGTGAGTACGACCTTATACTATATCGATTTTCTCCATGAGCATATAGATAAACTATCTTTTCTCAGTGATTTTAACCGCAATATTTATTAATAGACAATTCATTTAATGGAAAAAATGAGCTCGAAAACGGGCTAAAAAACAGGTTAGAAAACGGGTTAGAAAACGGGTTAGAAAAATGAGTGGTGAGTGAAGATATGTTAAAAACCCCGGAAGAACGAATAAAACTGCTTAAGGCTGGTATATCAGCAAGGGATATCGAAAAACTATACATAATCTACAATGACTTCAAGGTTGTATGTGATCCTATCCTTTATGAATCTAATAACAATGACCGTGTTAATATTGAGAATGACTCCGGGATCAATGTAAGACATATAATGTCAGATCACAAAAGGAATTCGCTCGATCTCACCGTCTTTGAGACCTTTTAATTCCACTCCCCCTATTACTCCTATTACTTCAAGCCCGTGGAATTCGTCAGCTCCGCATAAAATATCCTGTTCAGGATGCGTCCCTGGAGTTATGCTGCATGAGAGACGTATTCTTCCTCCGGCAGAGACTACGACCTTAAGCCGCTTCGATGCATGGTGGTTTTTTGGAAGGACTATGAACGGTGAACCCACCTCGCGTATCATGTAGAGCACGCATTTTATCCCGTTCAATGTCTTTTCATCTGTCCCGAAACCAGAGGCTACAAGCACGTCTTCGGGGTCAAGCGCCAGAAGTATCTCCTCTTTTTCGGTCTCTATGAAATATTGTGTATGATCTCCTGCCTTGACCATGCCCAGAGTCCCTTCCTTTCCCCGCAGTATGAGCATTTCATCGGAGTTTAAAGGGATCATTCTTCCTTAAACATCTGGCTCACATTGGATGAATGGCATGATGGACACTTCACTTTATTGCCGACGCCCCTGAACTCGTTCTTGCAGTCACTGCACTTGTAAAATTTTGCGTTAAGGGCTGTAATTTCGATGTTGAACGCATCACCGACGCTGCACATGTTTTTGTTCACCTCCGGAATGTAATGATCTATACGTTTAATCATGTTAAAGGATATATTAATCTTTCTTACCATTCACTTTCACACCGCACACATTAGATTTATAATCATAAGGGGTATTATTCATCGATGAGCGATGTGCAGTACATTAATCACCCTCTTTTAAAGCCGGATACAGTAGAGCAAAGGCTATACCAGCTCTCTCTGGCAGGAGAGGCTCTCAAGAAATCCACCCTTATCGTGCTCCCGACGGGTCTCGGGAAGACAGTAGTAGCCCTGCTTGTTATGGTCACACGGATTCCGAAAGGAAAGGTCCTGGTCCTTTCTCCCACAAAACCTCTTGTTGAGCAGCATGCCTCATTTTTCAGGAACGCTCTTACCATCCCGCCTGAAGAGGTAGTGCTGTTCACAGGCGGCACACCGCCCGGAAAAAGGGCATTGATGTGGGAAAAAGCAAAGGTCATAGTATCTACGCCCCAGGTGATCGAGAACGACCTTCTTGCGAAAAAGGTCAGCCTTGAAAATGTCTCTTGCATAATCTTTGACGAGGCGCACAGGGCGACAGGGGATTACTCGTATGTGTATATAGGGGAAAAATACGCGCTCCAGGGCAAAGAACCGCTCGCGCTGGGAATAACTGCAAGTCCCGGCAGCAATCCTTCGAAGATACAGGAGGTTTGCGCCGCGCTCCACATACACGCGGTCGAGATAAGGACGGATTCTGACCCTGACGTCAGACCGTATGTTTTTGAAAAGGATATCGATTGGAGATATGTGACAATCCCGGTTGAGATAAAAGCGCTGAAGCTGCTTATGGATAAAGTCCTCTCTGACAGGCTGAATAAACTGTACGATCTTGGTCTTATCTCTTCTTCGAAGAGGTTATCAAAGAGGGAAATGCTTGACCTGCAGGCGCGTCTCCAGTCGAAGCTTCGCTCATTCCCCGACCAGAAGCTCTACCAGGGTATCTCTCTTCTCGCAGAGATATTCAAAGTCAGCCATGCCATTGAAATTGCGGAAACCCAGGGCGTATCGGCGCTTGAAAAATATTTTGAGCGACTTACGAACGAGGCGCTGTCAAAAAGCGGGAGCAAAGCCGCAAAACGCCTTATGGATGACCTGAATATGCGCCAGGCAGTACACCACCTGGCAGGATGCGATGGCAATAACCCGAAACTGGGGATCGTGAAGGAACTCGTTGAAAAACAGGTGGCTGCGGCTCCACAGTCACGCGTGATCGTTTTTACTAATTACAGGGACACTGCAGAACTTGTAACCAGCGCCCTAAAAGAAGTGCCGGGTGTAAAACCGGTGCGTTTCGTGGGGCAGGCGAGCAAGTACAAAGATGCAGGGCTTACGCAGAAACAGCAGGTGGAGATACTTCAGAAATTCAGGGAGGGTGAATTTAATACACTCGTTGCCACGTCTGTGGCTGAAGAGGGGCTGGACATCCCTGCCACTGACCTCGTAGTGTTCTTTGAGCCAATCCCCTCTGAGATACGAAGCATCCAGCGCAAAGGGAGAACCGGAAGAAAGCATGCCGGACGCGTTGTAATACTCATGGCAAAAGGGTCAAAGGATGAGGCTTATCACTGGAGCAGCAACCGGAGGGAGAGGACGATGCAGAATACCATGAAGAACATGAACTTTGAAATAGAAGTAAAGGCAGAGGAAAAACCTCCTGCCGCTTCGGACATACAAAAGAATTTACTGGATTTCCCTCAACAAACAGGACCTGAGAAGGGCAGGATCAAAGTCTTCGTTGACCAGAGGGAGATACGTTCCCATGTGGCGCGCTCGCTTGAGAAGCTGGGGGTGGATATAGAGTTGAAGACTATGGAAGTCGGGGATTACGTTGTTAGCGACCGGGTGGGCATCGAGAGAAAGACCGTGGATGATTTCCTGAGCACGCTCATGGACGGGAGAGACCTGTTCGGGCAGATCTCAGACCTCAGGCGCACGTTTGACCGCCCGCTGCTCATAATAGAGGGGGAAGGGCTGTACACTGCAAGGCAGATACATGCAAATTCCATCCGCGGCGTCCTGTCGAGCATTGCGGTCGATTTCGGTGTGCCCATCATCTTCAGCAGGGACGAAGAGGATACCGCTGCGTTGATCGCCATTATGGCTAAGAGGGAACAGACCGATGGGAAGAGAGATATCAGTCTCCATGGAAAGAAGACGTCGCTCACGCTTAAAGAGCAGCAGGAATACGTTATATCATCCCTTCCTGAAATAGGTCCGGCTGTGGCAAGGAACCTGCTTTTGCATTTTGGCAGCGTGGAGCGGGTGATGAGCGCTTCGCGCGAAGAATTGATGGAAGTGGGACTGGTGGGTCCAAAGACCGCTGACAGGATAAGGGAAGTTGTGAGCGGGGCTTATAAGGGGTGAAGTACACTCTATAGCGGCGCTGTCAAAACGTTTGGTGCTAGGGGGCTATCATGAAATATTTGAAAATAAGAAACCGCAGATAAACGCCGATAAACGCAGATTTATGATAGCGTATCTGCGTTCTTCGGCATTATGCTCGCCGTGACGCATAGACACGACTCTCCACGTATGGTGTGAGCCATACGTATGGGCGACATCAACTGGCACAACGGTTGACGTGGATGCGCCAACTCCGAAACCCTGCGGTTTTTTTGATATTCCGGTTATTTTTTCACTTAACTAAACTATTTCTTGAACTTCGAGAACGGATCAAACTTCTGAGGCGGAGATCCGCCTTTACCGCCCCCCTTCATGAATTTCGAGGTAAGCGATTCTAAATTTGATCTGGTTTTCGCCACTACCTGGTTCACGGTTTCCATATTCATCTTGCTTTTTATGGCTTCGACGCTCATCAGGTTCTTTGAGGTCAGGAAATATACTGTTAAGGCGCCAAGACCTGTTATTACTCCAG
The DNA here is from genome assembly GCA_043729865.1 of Methanobacteriota archaeon. Taxonomy (GTDB): domain Archaea; phylum Halobacteriota; class Methanosarcinia; order Methanosarcinales; family Methanoperedenaceae; genus Methanoperedens. The sequence goes on along the minus strand of JAYTKX010000107.1, from coordinate 4,084 downwards.
CCACAAGGAATAGATTGAGCGGTTCATCCCTGACAGGCATTGTTGTCTTCTTGCCAAGTATCTCCACCGAATAATTGCCAGGCGGCAGTTCTATCTTGTGTGAGAAATTAACCTCACCGTTTTTTCCGGGCGCTAAGGTGACGTTCTTATTTTCAACGACCGTGTCGTTGATTATTAGCGCTACCGGGAGCGTGCCTTCTTTAGTGCCTGAATTTGTGATATTCGACCAGACATAGACGTTCTGTCCTTTTGAAACCACGTCCGGTCTGAAATTGATGTCGAGCGCCTTGAATTCAGTGAATGGCATCCTGACTTCGATCTCCCTCTGTACGCTGATATACCCGTTCCTGGAGGCTGCGAGATTATGTTTCCCGCTGGCAGTGAACGTATAGGTCAGTATGCCGCTTGAGTCTGTTGTCCCGATGCCTGTGCCGTCAAGAGTTATGTTTGCGCCTGTTATGGCGTTCCCGCTCCCGCTTACAATGACCTTGACCGGGACCGGGATAAACTGATCAATGAATTCGGGAAGAACAAGGCTCAACCTGTTATCAACATACTCTGCTATCTGGACAGCTTTGATGGCTTTCTCGTACCCGAGCTTGGTGGCTGTGAAATTGTGCTGACCTGCCTTTGTGAGCGTGTAGTTAATTCTTCCAGTGCTGTTGGTTATGCCTATGACCACTCCGTCAAAGCTCACTTCAGCGTTGTCCTGAGACGTTCCTGTCCCTGAGGTCACGCTTATTGATATCGTGTCCTTTACCATCATGGAAGAGGGGACGCTTATCGCGAGCTGGTTTGCCGCAAGGGCGCTGCCGTTAACCAAAACGTATGGATAGAACCTGACATCCGATGAATCAGCTACCTTGAATTTGATATTCTTCATAAAATCCACTGTGCTTCCGGATGATAAGGTCACTACACCTGGATTGGTCATTGTTATCCCGGTACTTGAAACAGATGCTTCCATGATGCCGAATTTGTCGCCATTGTTTACAGAGGTGTATGATTCGGATATCTGGAATGTACCTTTAACGAACGCTGCTGTGGCTTCTTCTCCGCGGAATATGGTTTCAATGCGCAGCGAAATAAGGGGAAGGTTCTTGACAGCCCCCACGTCTTTTTCATATATGAATATCTGTCCTTTCTCCTTGAAATCATCATACACTTCATTGCCGTCCTTTAACAATGTGAGCCAGACAGAAGGAGTCCCGGCGCCCATGTTGACGTCTTTTATCTTTAATACATAGCCATCGTTGAGAGTGAGCGTGCTTCCTGCATAGATTGTGCGCTGGGTGTCGTCGTCTATGAGCACTTTGTGGAGCTGGTTGCGCTCTATGGTGGAGATCGGAGTTGATGTTATAATTCCAGCCTGGTATCCGGCAAAGTACTTCTCAGCCATGAAGCCTATGACGTTGTACTTTCCAAGCGCGCTGTACTTAAACGAGACCGGCTGGGCGCTTGTAATATATTCAAGACCATTTTTTGCCACTGTCGTGCCAGTTCTGTTAAGCGTCAGTTTCTCAGTCCCCACATCATCGTCTAAATTATAATAAAATCCCTCGAAGTTGAGCGGCGTCCACTCACTTGAATTTTCGTTATTGGATATCGTGCCTCTGACCTCGTATTCCCCCGATCTCTTTATCATCGGGGCAAATCGCAGCACTGATTCGTTCTTTGCGACTATGAACTTCAGGTCTCCCATTATGTCGATGGTCGAACCTGAGGACAGGGTAAAGCTGTTCCTGTTGGTCATTTTTATGCCCGTTTCAGACGTTTCAGTTATTTCCATTATGCCGTAGCTGTTGGAAGAGCTCGCGGATGTGTAGCTTTCCGATATCTGGAATATGCCGTCGATCTGCACCATGTTATCAGTGGTTCCCATGAACACGCTTCCGATATGCAGTGCGATCAAAGGCAGATCGTTCACAGAGCCCACTTTCTTGGAATATATATAGGTCTCACCGACTGCAACAATATCAAAATCTACCTCTGCGCCATCCTTCAATATCGAGATCATGGCTTCCCTGCCCGCGCCGACATCTTTCAGCGACACTGCATAGCCGTCCCCAAGAGGATAAGTCGATGATGCGCGCACAGTAAATGTCCCTTTGTCGTCCTTCAGTACCTTGTGGAGCTGCGCATAGCCTATTGTGCTTATGGGGCTGCCTTTTGTGATGGCAGGTGAGGTATATGTTGTGTAACCTGCAAAATATTTGTCTGCCATGAACCCTATGACATCGTAGCCTCCCCATCCCTTGTACTTGAATGTAACATTCTCAGGGGCTGTTTTATAAATCAGTTGGTCTCTTGCTACAGTCCTGGTCATAGTACCTGCCAGAGTTATCTGAAGCGATTCATTGCCCACGTTGTCATTGACTTCATAATAGAAGGCATAGAAGCTCATAGGGCTCCATGTGTATCTTGTGCTCATGCCCTTGCTGCTGTCCCATACGCGGTTGCCTGTTTCGTAGGTTTTGGAGCGGACAGTCCAGTTCCATGTAGCATTGCCTGCGCCATTAATGTTTGTTGCTTCCACTGAAAAAGTATAGGTTCCAGGAGAAAGAGTTGATGGAGTATAACTTATCTCTTGACCACTTAGAACGGAAGTTGTGTTTAATGGAGTAGTGCCAAGTTTCCAGGTTATATTCGCATTTTGATTTACACTTATTTTGAAGGTTTGTGAAGCAGTGCCTATTGTTTCAGCTGAGCTCCCGGACGGACTTATTTTTGTTATACTTGGGATGGCAGGGGCTGCGACGACAAAAGGAGAAAAAGCAGTCACATTGCCTCTGACCGTGTGATTTACGGTGTCTTGAGATGTTGGCACGTCAATCCATGATCCGCCATAATAGTGATACAATTTAATGTTACTCTCATTGACCCCCCCGGGAGAATATCTTAATTCAACAGTGATGTCCCCTGAATATACTGCATTCGTTGATATATAATAGTAATTTCCAAGAGGCGGTAAAGGAGGGCTGGGTTCTACATACTGCAAACTACCAGCAGATGTAATTCCTTCAGAGGTCACATTAGAGAAAATTACAAGAACGTTACTATGTGGGGTTACTTGTATGTTATTTCCCGCAGGCGTGTTAGGTACTTGAACATTCCAGGTCCATGTTATTTGTGATGATGTACCATTTGAATTAAATGCCTGTGCAATAACGGTATATGTTCTTGCACCCAAAGAGCTATTTGAATATTCATTCTTGATATCAGCAGGTTTAGACTGATTTAGAACTTCTACCCCGTTTATTTTCCAGCTTACATTGGCGTCTTGATTGACTGTTACATTAAAGTTTTGTGTAGCATTTACAAAAGAGTTGACTGGTAGTGAAGTAGTGGGTTCATTAGATGTTATTGATGGTGGCAAAGCAGGGACATCTATTGTAACATTCCTGCTACCTGAATTTGACCAGTTTCCAAGCCCATCATCAGCATATACAATGTAGGTATAAACTTGATTTGATAGTGATGTTTTATTAAGATAGAAACTATTTCCTGAACCAGACATTGTCTCATTTATTCCTCCGTTCCAGCTTAGATTTACTACGCCGGTGGTTCCTGTAGTGTTAACAGTTACGTTTACATAATTCACATTAACAGTTGTAGGACTGGCTGTAGGATTTGTAACATTAATCACTGGCGCCGCCGCCATAACAATCCACGCAACGCTAATCATCATCAATACAAATCCAATTCCTCTAATAACATTTTTATTTACCATATTTTCCCCTCATGCATGTCTCGATCATAATCATCCTTTGACCATCATCATAATAGCACTAATGCCTTATAATGAACTAAACATCATAAGAACTCATTATATAAATAATTTCTGTGAGATTTGACAACTTGCGGCGGTTTAATTTATAAATCCCTGCTCCTGAAAAGATACCGGCAGGTGACATTCAACTCATCCTCAGGCTGCGCAAAACCGTATTTAACGCTTATTCAGACAGGATGAACAGGATTATCAGGATAGATATGTATCCTGTCGATCCTGTTCGTATATACTACATCCTTGCAAGAATAATTAAGCATTCTTGCACCTACATAAAAGTAGGTCGAGAGGGTAACG
>JAYTKX010000106.1:0-6043 GCA_043729865.1 Methanobacteriota archaeon | reverse complement strand
CTTGTACGAACTGATACGAACTTATGCAACCGGAGTTCGTCCGAGTTCGCATTGAGTTCGTTGTTAATTTCAATGGAAGAAAAAAAATTGAAAATCCGTTCGCATCCGTCCGATCCGTGTAATCCGCGTACTGCCCCTGACCGCCCACCCCTGCGCACACAAACAGGCGCAGGCGCAACCCTTCCAGAAACCCCGGCGCGCCCGCGGGGGGCTTTCAGGGCAGACTGCCGCTTCCGTACAGTGCCAGTTTTTGATTGTTGTGATTGAATGAAATCAAATGATTTATTTACCTGAAAAGCAGAGAACAGATGCGAGGTGAATCTATTAGGCGCGTTTATTTTGTTACAAGCCGTTTTGCAGTTGTCACCGACAATATTGAAAAATTAGCCGCCGAACTAACATGTGCGATCGATGCTTAAATATATATACTTATCAGGTATAATACCCATTAAGTATATAATGTGATGACGATGAAATTCAAGAATAGAGAGAAAGAACTGGATTTTTTAAAGAACCTGAAACCACCGGTGCGGCTGGCGGTAGTGGGAAGAAGGCGCATCGGTAAGACGACCCTTGTGAACTACTTTTTTAAAGACGCTCTTTTTCTTTTTATGTCTGCCGAGAAAACGGAGAAAGAGATTATAATGGAATGGATTGATGAGAACAGGAACAGGCTTTACCTGCCCCAGGTCGGCACGCTGGGCGAATTCTTTGATTATCTCTTCAGAAAAGAAAAAGATATCGTCATATTCATCGACGAGTTCCAGAACGTGCTCAAGGTGAACAGGTCTTTTTTATTTGATCTGCAAAAGCTGCTCGACAGGAACAGGGATGTCAATATAGTGGTCACATGCTCATACATCTCGATAATGAAAAAAATAATAGAGGACTATAAAAGTCCTCTCTACGGAAGATTCGACTTTACCATCAAGCTGAGGGAATTCGACTTTCGGACAGTTGCTGATATATGCATTGATTCCGGCTATTCCGCAGAGGATGCAGTGAGGTTCTATTCAGTATTCGGCGGTGTGCCAAAGTATTACGAGGCTCTGGAACGTCTTGGTTTTCCAGGCTTCAAGAAAGCTGTTGAAAGCATGTTCGTTCTTTATCCAAGACCTCTCGGGGAAGAGATCAGGACAATGCTGAGGGAGGAGTTCGGAAAGGAGCATAAGATGTTCTTCTCAATACTCTCCTCAATTTCGGCAGGGAAAAATACACTTAAGGAGATATCAGAATACACTGATAAAATACAGACCGGGCTGACAAAATACATCAGTCTTCTCAAAGATGATTTTGAGCTTATAACCCGGGAGATCCCGGTGACGGAAAAAAAGTCAAAAAGAGGGGGGTACAGAATTACTTCGAACGTTTTCCAATTCTGGCTATATTTTATCTGGAGAAACTACAGCATGCTTGAAGGGAACGAGGATGAGGCTCTGATGCAGAAAGTTAGCAATGAGATAGAGAGTTACGTGGGGAAAATATTTGAGGATATCGCAAAAGAAGCCCTTAAGTCCGGAGATGTCAGGCTTCCTTTCAAACCTGAAAGAATAGGCAGGCAGTGGGGCAAACTGCCTCAAAAACAGGCTGGCAGCAACCAGTATGAAATCGATCTCGTGGGTCTGAACGAAAAGACCGGAGAGATATTTTTCTGTGAGTGTAAGTGGGGAAGCCTGGGTACGCCGGAAGCAGAAAGAATCATCAGAAACCTGAAGGAAAAGGCAAAATCCGTTCAGTGGAATGGTAATAGAAGGCATGAGTACTTCGGGATCATTGCCAGAGAAATAAAAGATAAAAACATCCTTAGGAAAAACGGGTTTATCGCGCTGGATATTTCAGATCTGTATGATTCATCCCGGCATTCGCGGCCATAAAACGAGCTCGGTGGGATCTTTTGGCACGTCGGTGAGGAGGTATATAAAGATGTGGATGAAGAGCTTTGATCCTTTGTTACAGATTGATTTTCCCGCCAAAATAGTAGACATACTCGATGAATGGAATTTTTTAACTGTCAAAGTAAGGTTGTAATGCAAAAGATGCATTTTTAACCACATCATTTTCTGGACTAATTTGGTATTCTATAAGATGCTCGAGTGTTCCTAAATCACGAATCCCCGGAAGATAATCACATATAAATTACCATATAAACCTCTAATTACATTAATTTCATCAACAGAATTTTGACGGCCTGCGCCATCAACCCCAGACTTGACAGAACCGGATAGAGAAATGTATTTAGACCTCACAGCATATTGAGAGCCGGATGACAATTCTTGAAACTGCCCGCAAGATACTGAAAGAGGGACCTGTCTGCGACCACTGTCTCGGACGGCAGTTCGCAAAACTCTCAACAGGTCTGGGCAACGATGAACGCGGAAAAGCTGTAAGGCTCATGCTATCGATGCAGGCGGGCGAAAGCGGAGATCCTGAACTTCCGGAATTGCTTAAAAATAGCGGGGCAGGTAAATGCTGGGTATGTAATAACCTTTTCACTCATCTTGATAAATGGGCAGAAAAAGCCGTACGTGCGCTCTCTGATTACGAATACGATAATTTCCTTGTAGGAACAAGAGTGACAGGGCTTCTTGCCGAGAACGAGGAGATAATATGGGCACAGGGCGGGGTGACTTTTGCTGAACCCCTTAAGACTGAGCTGAACCGCGAAGTCGGGAAAAGGATAGAGAAGCTGACCTGCAAAAAAGCCAATCTTAAGAAACCGCAGATCGTGGCGCTTCTTGACCTTGAGAACGACGTTGTTGAACTTGAGGTGAACTCACTATATATTTACGGCAGGTACAGGAAACTTATCCGCGGGATACCCCAGACCAGATGGCCGTGCAGGGAATGCCATGGTACCGGATGCGAGCATTGCGATGGCACGGGCAGGATGTACCAGGAGTCAGTGGACGAACTCATAAAACCGCATCTTATGGCAGCGTCGCGGTGCGAGGATACCGCCTTTCACGGCGCTGGGCGTGAGGATATCGACGCGTTGATGCTGGGCGATGGGCGTCCATTCGTGGTCGAGGCAAAGAAGCCGCATGTAAGGAGCATAGACCTGATTGCCCTTGCCTCTGGGATCAACGGCAATTCAGCAGGCAAGATCGAGGTGCTGGGACTTAAATTCGTTGAAAGCGAGACCGTAGAACAGTTGAAGTCCATGAAAGCAGATAAGGAGTATCGCATGAAGATCGAACACCGCACAACAAAGGAAAAACTTAAATCATCCCTTGACATAATAAGCGGGAATCTCATCAAACAGAAAACTCCCACAAGAGTGCTTCATCGACGCGCCGACCTTGAAAGGACACGTAAAGTTCACAGGGCAGAGCTTGAATCATTTGATACAGATACCGCAGTCCTCGTGATCCGCTGTGAAGGTGGGCTCTATGTCAAGGAACTTGTTTCAGGCGATGGTGGGCGTACCGTACCAAGCGTTGCATCCCTGACCGGAAGCGAGGCAAAGGTTATAGAACTTGAAGTAACAAAAGTAGGATAAGATCCCTAAAGACCCCGTATTTAATACGGGAAATGACCAAATAATACTTATACGGAGGAATAATATGGCAAAGACTCACGGAACAAGAAGGAAATCAAGACACAAACTGAGAAAAACAGTAAGAGAAAAAGGACTCTCACCGATAACAAGAGCTATTCAGCTATTTTCGCAGGGGGATATCGTGAACATCGATCTTGACCCCAGTATCCAGAACGGCATGCCGCATCCCAAGTTCCAGGGAAGGACAGGAAAAGTCCTCAGCCAGCGAGGGCGGGCATATATTGTTGAGATCCGGGACGGGGGACTCATGAAAGAATTAATTGTTCTTCCTGAGCATCTGACCGTACAGAAATAACCTGAACGAGGAGTCATTCCATGATAGTGAAAAAGGTTCTTCAAGAGGAAGGGCTGACGCTTCCTGAGGTCAAGAAAATTCTTGATCATATAAAAGAGGAACGCGAAACAGAGGGTAAAGAGCTTGGCTATGAATTGAGAAAAGCGATTTCGCACGCCGATATGTTTTCCAAGATCAGCGCAAAAAAATCCAGAGAACTGGTGAACGAGTTATTGAAGCTTGAGAAGATGAAACCAGAGATCGCAATAAGGATCGCGGATGTCCTTCCCCTGTCAAACGATGAGATAAGAACAATATACGCAAAAGAGCGATACACCCTCAGTGAAGATGAACTCAAACAGATACTTGAACTGGTAGTCAAATTTGAATGAGAAAAACTTCAAAATAAAGGCGGTATTTGATGATAACCCTGGGAAAAAAAGCAGAAAAGGAAGAATTCGCATATATACTGGACTATCTTCCGTACGGACGAACTGATGACAATCGTCCTATGTACCAGAAAAAACCTCTTGCCCAGGGGGTAGGGGAAAAACATTTTGTTCTCATGGAGATGATGCCAAAAGATAACGTTGTCCCCAGATCCGATGACAGGGTATATATCGGGGATGGTGACAGGACGGCGATAGATCATGTTAAGAGGCGGATGATATTCAGCGAACTGACCCATTCTGCGCAAATGGAACTTCCCATCATTATAGAAAAAATAATCCTTTCAGATGAAAAGCGATTTTTGAGTTTCTTTAATGATGCTTATCCGATAACAACCCGTCTTCACATGCTCGAGCTGCTGCCTGGTATCGGTAAGAAGCTCATGTGGGCGATAATCGATGAAAGGAAAAAGGGCAAATTCGAAAGCACGGCGCAGCTTGTGAGCAGGGTGAAAGGGCTGCATGCGCCCGAGAAACTCATCTCGAACAGGATCATGGAAGAACTGAAAGACGATAATATAAAATACCGCATCTTTACTACCCCCATGCCGCCGAAAAGATGAAACGGTATAAAAATGATCAGCATTTTTTAATAGATAACCGTATCCTGAACAGGATCATTGAATACGGGAAATTGAACCGCTCCGATATTGTGCTTGAGATCGGAGCGGGCTACGGAAATCTCACGAAGCTTCTTGCGGGTAAAGCAGGAAAAGTTATCGCTGTTGAAATGGATCCTGAACTTGCAGCTTCAATTAAAATTTTGGAGAACCTCGATATCGTTGTGGGCGATGCTCTAAAAATGGATTTCCCCAGGTTCAATAAGGTCATTTCCAATCTACCCTACTCTATCTCTTCCCCGGTCACTTTCAAATTGCTTAGCTGCAAATTCGATTTCGGGATACTGATGTACCAGCTTGAGTTCGCAAAAAGGATGGCAGCCGTGCCGGGCAGCAAAGATTACGGAAGGTTGTCCATTACTGTCCAGTACTATGCTGATGCGCAGATCCTGGAAATTGTGCCCCGGGATGCATTCAGCGCGCCCCCAAAGGTCAATTCAGCCATAGTGAAGCTTACACCGCGTCCTCCACCTTATTCTGTGAAAGATGAGACTTTTTTTATGAGATTCTTAACTGCTGTTTTTTCGCAACGGAGGAAAACGCTCAGGAATGCAATACTGAATAACGCGAAGATGCTCGGGATCAGGGATAGTGCATTGGGAAGGGTTCCCGATGATATCCTCAAGAAAAGGGCTGAAGTCCTTTCTGCGAAGGAACTTGCAGGGATCGCTGACGTTTTATGTGAATAGGGGAATATCTGGTATGTATTGGTAGCCATCATTATCAATAATTTACCGCAAAGAACGCAAAGAACGCAAAGGGCGCAAAGGTTAAGAAAATCGTTCTTTGCGTACTTTGCGCCCTTTGCGGTGTTTAAATATCTATAAAATTTCATAACACACACATGCAGAGTTACGGATCAACCCGGCAGACCAGCAGCAGATAGCCCAGAGCATCGAGAGCGCGAGCAGGGAGCTGATTTCAGAGCTTCCTTCACTTGCGAAAGGTCATGCTATAATCTCCGGGGTGGCGATCAATATGCCGACCCTGGTGAGGATACGGAAGAGGCTGACGAGCGATGTGAGGGGGAGGAGCAAGGATGCGCCTCTCTGCTGTGGGCGGCGCAGAGGAAGTATGAGGAGAAGCATGAGAAGGCTGAGGTGAGGGCGGATGAGGAGATGGATGTGGGGGTGTGAAGGGG
>JAYTKX010000105.1:0-4013 GCA_043729865.1 Methanobacteriota archaeon | reverse complement strand
GGTCACTGTCTTTGAGTTCCATTCCTCCGGGAATAAGCAGTTTGATTATTTCGTCCCGTTCCATTTCTGCGCGTTTCATCCTGAAAAGCATCTTGAGGTTCTTAAGATCGATCTCGGTCTTGAGGAATTTTAAGAATAAATTATTCCCTGTCGCTGTTACGGCTTCAATGAGATTGGAATAGTACAATCTGTCCAGTGCATTTTCGATCTCTGCAAGATCACCCTTGTAATTTTCAAGCGCAGGATAATAAGGCGTTTTCGCGAACGCCGCGATCACACCCTCCATTGTGCCTATCTTGATGATCTCAGATATATCCCCGTATCTCAACTGCCCTCCAGAGACCACATCCTCAAGTATCTCCTCTTCGCTTGCTCCTGAAAACTTCCCTCTCAGGATGGTCTTTATGTTCCAGATATCCCATGAGCGAAGGTATTCTATAATGAGGCGGTTAGCTTCATTCTGCGAAACGTCTATCAGTTTGCGATATGTGAGCGCCAGGTTCTGGTTCAGGGCATGTTCGATAAGGTCTAACCCTCTGTATTTTTTCCCCAGTTCATCAACATCCGCCTTATATTCAGATTCCCCTATAAAACGGGTTATCTCTGGAATTTCCATGTTGAGGAATTTAGGATACATCTCTTTTGGAATGAGTTTGCCCTTCATAGCCCGGACACGGGCTACGATATATGCGTATTTGATATTATTTGAGGCACCCATATATTTTTTCACCCAAACAGGATATCATAGACCTGTTTCAACGATCTTTCACTGACGTCTTTCAGTATAGTATCGTATCTGAAGTCCAGATATTCTGTCCCATTATCGTTTTCAATAATAACCCCGCCGAGGCAGTTTATCTCGCCGGCATAATTGAGTTTTGTAAGCTTCTTGACCGCAGCCTTATCCTTCTCTCTTGAATATATCTTGGAATTGTTCTTTTCATTTTTCGTGATTATCAAGCCCAGAAGTTTCTGGTTCTTTTCATCAGTAAATTTGCCGACAGATTCTTTCGAAGCTTCATTCACTTCATCAAGTACTTCCTTGCGGGCATTGAGAATAGCTCTTTTGACTTCAAGATTTGCGCTTGACAGTTCCTGCTGCTTGAGTCTTTCGATATCCTTACTGACAGATTCCTGTCTTGCAGCCTTTATCTTTTCTGCATGGGATTGGGCATCTGCAATGATCTTCGAAACTTCCTTATACGCCTCTGCACTGATCCTGTCAGCTTCTGCCTTTCCTTTGGCCTTGATCTCTTCAACTATCGCATCGAGTCCCATATATATTCACTTTTATTGATTGAATACGAACAGCAATATTAGGGCTACTACAAGACCGAAGATCGCGATGGATTCCGGAATAACGGTCATTAACAGACCCTTACCGAAGAACTTCTCATCCTCTGCCATGGCGCCCACAGCCGCGGCTCCGATAGCCTGTTCGCCCATACCAGCGCCTATTCCAGCCAGTCCTACCGCTATTCCTGCACCAAGTGCTATTAATCCTGCATCTGTTACCATTTTTTTTTATTCCTCCGTATATTTTCTATTATATCCAAAGGGGGCGTATTTCTTACCTCCCCCTTCATAAAATTTAGTGAAAAACTCAACGTACTGCAGCCTCAATGAGTGAAGGCCGGGACCGAGGATACCGAGTAACAGGTTTATTAGATGTCCTATGAAAAGGACTACAACGCCGACGAGCGCCAGTCCGATCCCGCCCCCGAGAAATTCCCCATTCGGGTAGATGAAGAGGTTCGTGGAAATCTTATTTACCGCAAGAGCTATTCCTGCCGAAGATAAGCCTATCGCGAGTATCCTTGAGTAAGATAGAATGTTGCTCAGAAGGGTGGGAATCTCCAGTATGGAAATAAATCCTTCCCCTTTTATCAAAAGTACGATTCCCAGCAGTGCAAGTCCAGCCCCACCAATAAAAACAGGGTCGCTAGACGGGACTGGTAATTTGGACATAATGGCAGGCATCAATTTTGCAATAGCGGCGACACCACCGATCAATATCATCATCCAGCTTCCTTTTGCGAAAATCGCATGCTTCAGGTCATGATTTATTGTGATGTTCCTGAAACCGATTATTAGACCTGCCAGAACATGAAAGATGCCTATTGCAAGTGTGAGAACCAGCAGTGACTTCACATTCCCTAACCTGTGAACTGGGAAATGGAATCCGGCAATCGATGGTCCATCAATCCCCCCAAAGAATATACCGTGTTCCAGTTCTCCATTGACTTCCAGGTTGAAGATTGGAAAACCGAAAAATTCACCGTATATAACGCCAAATATTATTGAGAGAAAGGCTGAAATGAACAGTATCAGCGCGAGAGAATTCAGCCCACCGGTCTTGAATTTGTTCTTAATTACAAATGCCATTGCAGCCACTATAATGCCGTATCCGACATCTCCAAGCATGATGCCATAGAAAAGAGGAAAGGTGATAAATAGAAGAACCGAAGGATCTATCTCGCCGTACCTGGGGGTCGCGAAAGTGTTAATGAGTAGTTCGAAGGGTTTTGCAGGTCCAGGGTTCTCAAGCTCGATGGGGATATCTTCCTCTTTTACTTCTTCTGTGAGCCTGGTAAGGTATGCCTGCCCGCGCGTGCTTTCCTGCAATCCGGATTCTAATTCTTCGAATTTTTTGGACGGTACCCAGCCGTCAATGATAAAGGCATTCGGGCTTGTGGCAAATCTCAGAGGCGCTTCTGCCTTCTGGGTTTCAATCGAGAGGTATTCATCAGCTGCTGTTATGAATTCTGAATAATCCTTTTTGATAGATGCCAGTTCTGAGTCTATGGAAACTTGTTTTTCTTTGAGCAGTGATACTTCTTTATTGAGTTCATCGAGAATGACCGGCGGATTTCCTTTCAACTCCGGCACTTTTATTTCAACATACGTCCGCTCATCCTGTAAAATTTTTTGAACTTCGTCCTCAAAAGCTCCGGGTATAAAGAGCGCAAATATCTGCCTTTTTTCGAACTCGCCGGTAAATAACTCAAAGTTTTTGGTTACATCTGAAATCTTCTGTTCCAGATCTATCCCGATAAATCCTGTATAGACTTTTATTGTTTCATACCCGTGATATGAATCAAGCGATAACGGCAACCCTAAAAATGGTCTGACCGCGGAAATGAGGTCTTGTTTTTCTTTTATCTTGAATTCAATGCTCCTCAACTCATCGAACTTAGTTGAAACATCTTTCTGAAGCTTTGTGATCTTTTCATCGATCTCCAGGGGAAGCTCTTTTGCGCTATGCTTCCGGGGTGATTCTTTTCCCGTCACCCCTAGCTGGCTTGCTATAGTCCGCAAAGAAAGCAGATGTTCTGAAAGTCGGGACGCAGATTTAAATGGTTTGCCTATCTTGAAGTCCGCATTTTCTTCCAGGTAATCTGTGATATGAAGGACATTCAACTTATGAAGCTCAGAAAGAGTGGGTTCCATGATATCTTTTGTGCCAGCTATCATGACCCGTGTCATTCTTGTGGGTTTAAGCATCTACTGCCCTCTCAAATTCAGTTAAAATAAATTTTGTGGCATTTGGCACGTTATTTTTTGCCTTTGCTTTTATCGCTTCAGCTTCTGTCTTCCCCTTTTGTATGATCTTTTCCCTCTCCTCTTTGATCAGCGCTTTTGCTTTACTGACCTCAGAATCGGCATACTTATGCGCTTCCTCCTCTGCGCCCCTGATAATATCCCTTGATTGCGCCTGCGCCTCAGATAACTTTTTCTTTTTTGCCTCGATCGCTCTTGCAACTGAAGTTTTTGCCTCTTCTTCTGCCACCTTTATCTCAGATAAGATTTCAGCTTTTGTCATTGGATCCCTCAAAACGTGAAATTATGATAATAAGCTCCGTTTTGACTCCTTCTCATAGGGGAGCACCTACATAAATCATTCGCTTTTAACGATGATGCAGAAGGCTAATTTTTAATGAAAAATCGTTTTAATTTGAGCATGGTTAGAACTCAAAACTCAGAAGCTCAGGTACATCCTCTGCCCTTGCTCT
>JAYTKX010000104.1:0-12806 GCA_043729865.1 Methanobacteriota archaeon | reverse complement strand
GGAAAATTGGTTTTGGAAGTACAGAATATCAGGGGTGATTTTATGAACTGTTGGTCTTGATTGTGGTTTTTTCGAAAAAATTAGTTCTCAAAGATGGGTTATATGCTTTAACGAGTGTTTTTAATGTTTTATCTATTTTGCTAGCTAAGATAATTCCACATAATGTTTTCACTTTCTTTCCATTTACAGATTCGACTACTTCTGCATTAATCAAATAGTATAATATTTGACCAAATGTTTTATAGTCCGCTTTTCCAGTTTTGACTTCTATAACCACAAAGGCGCTATCTTTTTCGTTGAAACAATAAATGTCACAATTTGTGATATAGGGTTCTTCCCAACTATTCGGAAATTTATTTTTGAAAAAAGGACTTTCATTTAAAAATTTACCAAAACTGCTTTCTTTTCCTTTAATTCTGGAACATAAAACCAAATCAGGTTCTATTAATCTCAGATTAGCTCCATTATTATTTTTTAAAAAATCTATAATTTTTTGTTCTTTTTTCCCCATTGGTATCTTTTATCAAATCAGTAATACAGGTGAATTATTTTTCTTTAATTCCACGTTCATAAACCACGCATCCTATAACGATTAGAATAAAACCAGCTAACATAATCAAGTCTAAATAAAATGTATATCTATACATACCAGTCGTACCAGTTTTTAAATTTACCATCTCTGTTATAATAACATCCGATGCTTTATATATTATTCCATATATATCCAATAACGTTCCAAATATAATGGATATTAGACCAATTGCTATTTTCATTTTCTCCACCTTTTTCTAGAGTAGATATTCACAATATTACTATTTAAACTAACGGATACTACATTTTAAGAGCGTCATATACACCAATGCCGAACAATAACTCAATCAAAAAAATTTAGGCTATCGCCCAAATTGCTGTTTTAGTCTTATTCGGTCACAAGGATATCGCGATGTCCCATCTTCAGGGCTTTGCCAGCGCTTTTTACTTTAACTCCCATTATCTTCTCATGTGCAAGCTCTGCCGCCTTCTTTCCTGCAAGCAGCATTCCCCCAAATGTCGGTCCCATTCTTGGCGCGCCATATGTTGATGTTGCTGACATGCCAGCCACTATCAGCCCAGGGTAAATCTCATGCGTAAGTTCGACCGTCTGCTTTTCAGCCTCATCTACCCACAGGGAGCCGCAGCCTTTTGGCACAGGGATGCCCTGTCTCTGCTCGCTAAGGCGCTTTACCAGGAATGAATCATGCCCCGTAGCATCGATCACAACTTTTGACCTTATTGCGATAGGGTCCATGCAGGTAATGAACTTAGGCATCTGCTGAACCGGGAACCACTGGATTACAACGCCATCAACATGATCTTCCTTGAGCACAAGGTCTTCAACGTTCGTGGAATTAAGAAGCTTGGCGCCCGCGTCGCATGCGCTTGCCAGCATCTTTGAGACCATCTCGAATGAATCACACACATAGAGCCCGTCTCCTGCATCCTTGAGCCTCACGCCGCACTCTTCAAGAATTTTGTGCGCCGGAGCCATTACGGTGTTCTTGGGCATGAGAAAACCTCCCTGCCACATCCCGCCGCCACCGTAAATATTTCTCTCTATCATCACGGTCTTGTGTCCCAGTTCTGCCGCGTATTTTGCCGCTGTAACGCCGCACGGTCCTGAGCCCACAATGATGATATCTGTGTCAAGAATATTCTCTATAAAATCATCCATGAATTCGTTCATTATGGTTTTTGTAACATGTATCTCGCTTGAGTAGGTCATTATTTCACCCAGTGTCATTAGGGTTCAGGCTCACTATAAACTTTTCTGAATCCGTGGGAAAAATATATAACGAATCGCAGAAAAGAAGTTAGTTGAGTGGAAGTTCAGCAAAACATTCAATAGTATATATATACAATTTACATCTAATGATTTCCGACTTCACGTTCTTTGTTTATGCCTTTACATCCATATTCGCGATAGTCAATCCTTTTAGCGGGGTGATGGCGTTCGTCTCGCTCACCTCACACATGACAGCTAAGGATAAGTTATATGTGGCGAAGCGGTCAGTGGTGATCGCCTGCATCATAGCCGTCATCTTTTCAATAGCAGGAGAATATCTATTGAATGCGCTTTTTAAGATCAGCGTGGATCACCTGCGCGTTGCCGGAGGCGTCCTGTTGTTCATGGTCGCAATCGACATGCTTTTCGCAAGGACTACAAGGGAAAGCATTACAACAGAGGAAATGACCGATGCAGAACAAAGGGAAGATGTTTCCATATTCCCCATGGCAATGCCAATGCTCACAGGACCTGGCGCCATCACCACGACCATCCTTGTGACGCAGGCGGGAGGAGGCGACCCTTATTCAAGACTGGTGGTTATCGGCGCTATTCTTTTGACATTTATCATTACATTCGTGATCTTCAGGTTCTCTGATACTTACAACAGGGTCGTGGGGCTGACAGGCATGATGGTCATGACACGGCTTATGGGGCTTTTCCTCGCCGCCATTGCGGTTGATTTTATTGCCCTGGGAATAAAAGGAATATATATTAGCCTGTTCTGACCTTTTCTGATAATAATGAAAATCCTCGTAGTTACAGGCAGGCTGGCAGAGAACGCCGTAAGAAGATCAGTCAAAGATGGCGCAGACGTACTTGTTCTCGGCGTTGAAGTTGCGGCGTTCACCACACAGGCTCTCCTGCGGCGCTCCCTTCCCCAAAAAAAGTATGACCTGATACTTGTCCCGGGTCTGGCATCGGGCGATTATTCCGGGCTTGAGAAGGAAATTAACACACCAGTAAAGCTTGGCCCTAAACATGCAGTTGACCTTGGTTTTGTGCTGTCATATGCCGGTGATACGGCATTTTCCGCAAAGATCCCTGCGTGTGAGCTCCTTAAAGAAAAAAGAAAGGACTCCGCCCTTGAAAAAACAGCAGGGCTTGAAGAAAGCTCCACCGCGTCTTTGTTTATCAGGGAAATGAAGCTTGGCGGTAATTCCAGGATGAAAGTGATGGCTGAAGTGGTTGATGCGGGTCATTTATCAAACAAAGAACTCACAAACAGGATATTGTATTTCGTAGAACAGGGAGCTGATATCATCGACCTTGGGCTTTCGCTTGATACCACGGAAGAAGAAGCAAGGACTGCTGTGAACACAGCACGATCAGCCACATCCGTTCCCCTGAGCGTGGATACACTCGAACCCTGCCTGCTAAATACAGCCATTGATTCAGGCATAGACTTGGTACTTAGCCTGAACTCCCGAAATATGGATGAAGTGAAATATAAAATTATCGAAAATTCGACAACAACCGTCATAATCCCGGATCGTTCCACTGATATCGAGAGCCTGTTCCACAATATCGATCATGCAAGAAATATTGGTATCAAAAATATAATCGCAGACCCTGTGCTTGAGCCTTCGGGTCATGGATTTTTAGGATCGCTCAACAGGTTCAGGGAGTTTCGTGAACGCGACAGGACAACACCATTATTTTTTGGCGTGGGGAACGTTACTGAACTCATAGACGCGGACTCACAGGGTGTCCATGCCATACTCTCAGCCATCGCCGCGGAACTTGATGCGAATATCCTGTTCACGCCAGAATACAGCTTCAAGGCGCGGGGAAGCGTATCAGAATTGAGGGCAGCTTCTCTTATGATGATGCTTGCAAAAGACCGCGGCAGCGCTCCCAAAGACCTGGGGATCGACCTGCTTGTCCTGAAGGAAAAAAGGGGTCGGGAATTCGGGAAGATGCCTGAAAATGCCATCGAGGCAAAGGAATGCGAAAAATGGCATCTTGACCCTGCAGGATGCTTTAAGATAGAGATCACGGACTGGGGACTCAGGAATGGGAAGTTCTGCCGGGGAAAGATCATTGCACGGCATAATGATAATTCAATCGCCGGGGCAACGGCAAAGGAAGTTCTCGATACTATTATAGAACTTGGACTTATCTCGCGTCATGACCATGCAGCTTATCTTGGAAGAGAACTTATGAAAGCCGAACTTGCGTTGAAATTCAGGAGGAGCTATTCCCAGGATGACGAATTTTGAGATGATACAAAAATTTTCAGATGACGAAGGGACTAAAGAAATCCTCTTTCGCGCCTTGAACAATGAAATTCTGGGGCTTAAAGATGGCTTTGAGCTTCTTAAATCCCCTGCTCTTAACCTTCTGGGCGCGGCTGCCGATATGCTTCGCGAAAGGAGCGCCGGCGACCTTGTTACATTCGTTGTGGACAGGAATATCAATTATACAAATATCTGCTCATCAAAATGCAAATTCTGCGCATTCTACAGGGAGTCCGGTGCAGAGGATGCGTATGTCCTGACGCTTGAAGAAATAATGTCAAAAATAGATGAAGCTGTGGGTCTGGGTGCAACGCAGATACTGCTCCAGGGCGGATTGAACCCGGAAATATCAATAGAGTATTATGAAGATATGCTGAGAATGGTGAAAAGGCGGTTCAATGTCCAGATGCATGCTTTTTCCCCGCCTGAAATAGTGCACATCTCGAAACTGTACGGCGCCGGGATAAAGGAGACCATCTCGCGTCTCCACGAGGCGGGGCTTGATTCCATACCCGGAGGCGGGGCAGAGATACTTGACGACAGGGTGCGCGGTTTTGTTTCTCCCAATAAGATCGGCTGGAAACAGTGGCGTGATGTCATGCTGGCGGCTCATTCCCAGGGGATCCCGACCACAGCTACTATGGTTTTCGGGCATGCCGAGACCCTTGATGAGAGGATAAAACACATTATCCGGATACGCGAGATGCAGGAAAAATATCACGGGTTCACAGCTTTCATACCGTGGAGCTTCCAGTCAGAGAATACGCAATTGAGCGGCGCATCGGCTGCACCTTCGACCGGTGTGGATTACCTGAAGATGGTTGCAGTATCACGCATCCTTCTTAACGGGTATATCAGGAACATACAGGCGTCATGGGTGACGCAGGGTCTGTCCGTCGCCCAGATAGCGCTTAATTTCGGGGCGAACGATCTGGGCGGGACAATGATCGAAGAGAACGTTGTCAGGGCGGCAGGCGTGGCTTTCCACAGCAAGAGCATTGAGGACTTTGTGCACATAGCCGGGAAGCTGGGACGACCAGTTGCGAAGAGGGATACGCTGTATAATATTATAGAGAGTTATCCATTCGTAATCGGATAAGAGAAAAACCGTGCGATTGAACGCGGATTTCACGGATGACGCGGATACGCGCGGATCCGTGAAAATCTGTCTGATCCGTGTCATCCGTGTTCTCGTTTCAAACCAACAAAATATCATCTCAACAAAGAAGGTGATGCCGAGGCGCAGGCGATCGCTTACCATGATGGGATGTATGTGCCTGAGGGGCGCTCTTTGGCGCATAAGGAGGAGCCGCTGCTGCTGTTGCTGCACTGGGCGGATATGTGGACGGCGAGCGTGAGGGAGAGAAATAATGTGACAAATCTTAATTGAAAATGTATTTAATCAATCAAATGCATCATGATAATAATCTGGTGACTACTTTGGAAAAAAAAGATACTGATTATTCAGCTAGAATTACCGGGGCACTTTCGCTTATTAAGGAAACAAAAATCTTTTTTAAAGAGTTAAATGACGATAAAGAGTTAGATGAAATAAATGAAAGGGTTTTTAAAGAAAATATTTTTGATAAAACCTCTATGGGAAGCAGAAAAAGAGTTTTTTCGGCTATAAAGCAACGGTTTTTTGTTAATCCTGAAGTGAATACTAAAATTTTACAGAAAATTATAAATTCTAATTTAAATGAATCCATTAAAAATTTTATTATATATTATTATTTTTCCAAATCTGAGAAAGTGGTCTATGATATTACCACCAAGCTACTCTATGCAATGTTATTAGAGGGTAAATCGATAGTCGCAAAGAAAGATATTCAGACTTTTTTAGAAGAACAAGCCAAAACCCATAAAGAAATTGAAACCTGGACTGAATCAACCAGAGAAAGAGTTATCGAGCATTATCTTGCAGGCATGAAAGACTTTGGATTTCTCAAAGGACGTTTAAAAAAGCAATTTGATATTCCATTTATCCCAACCGAAGTTATCTTGTTCATATTATTCGAAAAACTTGATGAAAAAATGAATGTAAAACAAATTTTAAATTCAGACGATTTCAAGCTTTTTTTCCTGGAAAAGGATGATATAATACGTTATTTCGAAGAAGGAGCACGGATGGGCTATATAAGGTTCAACCACGCTAAAGAGATTTATGACTTGAATAGTATGGGATTGACACTGGAGGGATATGTAGATGCAATTACAGGAAAAGTTCGATCTATTTTTGATCATCTCAAAAAGGAAGGAATTTTAGATCAAATAATCGAATTTGATAAAGAATCCCCCAAAGAAGTAAGGGATGATCTCTTCAAACGTTCTAAGCAATTCCTGAAGGACTATATTCTTAGAAATATCCTGAGGCGAAATGTCTGGGGCGTGGAATAACGATGGTGGGGGAATATATGTCGAAAGAAGAATATGATGCTCTGGTGGGTGATGCAATTTGACAGTATCTGCGTTCATCTGTGTTCATCTGCGGTTAATATATTCAGAACACTTTTCAGGTGGGAGTTGATCTGATCATGTCAATCCATGACCTCATATCCCTGCCAGAAAGCAAAACCCTGGAATTCAAAGAGACCATGCCCAATCCTGAAGCTATTGCAAAAACTGCCTGCGGTTTTGCTAACGGCGGTGGAGGATCGATCATAATAGGAGTGACTGATACAGATAGAAAGATAGTCGGCATTAACGAACGGGCCATTTCTGACCTGGAAGAGAAAATAGCCAACATAATATACAGGTGACCATATGCGAAAAAGTGATATAGCGTCGCGCCGCAGAGCGCTTAAAAGTGAACTCAAAAGAGTAGTTCATGAACTGAAGAAGGCAGGGGTCGAGAGGATCATATTATTCGGATCACTTGCCAAAGATGATATAGGTCCTGCAAGCGATATAGACCTGCTCGTAGTGCATGATACAAAAAAAAGGTTCATGGATCGGCTTTTGGAACTTTATGAGGTCATAAATCCTCGATATGCCCTTGATCTTCTTGTTTATACTCCATCGGAATATGATGAGATGAAAGAGAATAGCATTTTTGTCAGGCGAATACTCAAGGAGGGGGAACTTCTGTATGAAGCGTGAACCTGAAAGCGAAGCGAAGCGGTGGCTCCTCCAGGCAAAATATGATCTTAACGATGCAGATTTTTCTTTTGAAGGCGAACGATTCAATCTTGCATGTTTTCTCTCCCAACAGGCAGCGGAAAAGGCGTTAAAAGCGTATCTGATAGCCAATAAAAAGGAGCCGTGGGGACATTCTGTGGCTGAGCTATGCGAGGATGCATCTCTGGTTGATGAGCATTTCAAAAATATAAAAAAGCGCGCTGCTACACTTGATATTTATTATATCCCGACGCGTTATCCGAATGGACTTCCTGGTGGGATACCATCGGAAGTATATCAAAAAGAAGATGCACAAAGGGCGCTCTCGATATGCAATGAAGTTATTGATATGGTTGAAAAGAAAATCGGAAAAGTAAAAAATGTAACAAAAAATACCGAAAGAGGAACTTGATTTGATCAAAGCCATTTTTTTTAATGCAAAAGTTTGCAAAGTAAGGAAAGAGAGACGATAATGACTGACCCTAAAATCAAACCCCTTAACCAGCCCGGCGACTACTACTTCTGCTCCTTCTGCGCCGCCTGGCACCGCTGCACAAACGACCTTCATCCACTGGCAATCAGCATTTATCACATCTTGACGAGAACGAGATAAACCCCCCCACCTCAAAATATTTCTTCTGCTCACTCTGCAGCAAATGGCACACAGATGCCAGAAAAGACCATCTCCAATACCGTCTGCACATCCAGCATTTCAACCGGAAAAATGGCTTTTCCTTCATCGTCAAAGGGCTGAAGATCGCCGAAATAAAACTCGGCTCCAGCGGCTTTATCCTGACGCTCATCCAGAACATCCTGAATCAGGGTTACACAAGTGTTCACCAGGAGAAAAAGGATTTCGTGCAAAAACAACACCATCGGCTACCGTGAAAAATGGCTCCATTCTCTCCTCATCCAGAAAATGCAGGATGGCAGCCTTCCCGGTCTTGACCTTGAATTCCTGTATTATGAAACGCCTGTGGGAAAAGTCAGGCGAAACAAACAGTTCGGGCGGGAGCATATTGATATTCTGGCTAAAGAGCGGCATACCAAAGCGCTGGTCGTGGTTGAGGTCAAAAAACAGGGCGAGGATCTGGATTCTGCTGTTACCCCGGGGGCTTTCTTATGTTCAGTGGCTCTTCAAATACAGGGAGTGGCTCAAGCCAAGAATAGCGAAACTTGGCTGGTATGTTGATATTGACAAACTGAAATTGATCGTGCTTGCGCCTGATACGAAATTTAATAATGCAGGACTGGATATGACTGTTTTAGAGCAGGTCAAAAGGCTGAACTGCGAGGTGGCGGCTGCATACATTGATCAGGGTTGGATAAAGGATGAGACTATTTCTATAACAGGAATAAACACATTTTAGCTTGATATTAATGCATAACAATCGATAAATTATAACCTTCAATTAATAATCCGGTGCAACAAATCTGCGTTTATCTGCGTTCATCTGCGGTTTAAATAAATCTCAAAAGACCATAGCAACCTGATTTTAGGTTGAAATTAGAATCCAGTGGTTCTTTTCATTTATTATGCATTTGCATTGAAAAACGTTAATCTGCAGCTGAATTTGTGGGTATGATCGTTATTGATTGCTATGGGGTCTGAAGAAAAGGAACCGCAGATAAACGCGGATGAACGCAGATTAAATGCTTCGGAAGACTATAATTCTCTTAACCGAACCAAAGGAGAGATATCAGGTCGGGAACCATTAAAGCTTTATTAACTCAAACTAATTTATTCAATGGTGATCCTATTAAACCCATACTCCAGGTCGCTCTCGATGTCCTTGAGATAGACCGCGCCATCCAGATCGCAAAAGAAGCAGTAGCAGGAGGAGTGGACTGGATAGAAGCAGGAACTCCGCTAATAAAAAGCGAAGGTATGAACGCGGTCAGGCAACTCAAAGCAGCCTTTCCCGACCGCGTTATCCTGGCGGACATGAAAACGATAGATGCCGGCGCCATGGAGATAGAAATGGCAGCAAAAGCAGGCGCAGATATCGTTATCCTTCTCGGCAGCGCTGATGATTCCACTATCCAGGACGCAGTTCGCGCCGCGAGGAAATACGGGGTGAAGCTGATGGCTGACCTCATATCATCAGATGACCCTGCGAACAGGGCAGTTCAACTTGCTGACATGGGGATAGATTATATCAATATCCATGCTGGCATTGACCAGCAGATGACAGGAGATGACCCTGTAAAGGATCTCAAGAAATTCAAGGTGAACGTACCTGTTGCTGTAGCAGGCGGGCTTGACGCAAAGAGCGCTGCGAAAGCGGTGGTGTCGGGCGCCCGCATCGTTATCGTTGGGGGGAACATTGTCCGCTCATCAAACGTAACAGCCGCGGCAAAAGCCATAAGGCATAGCATTGACGTCCCGGGCATTACTGAGGAAAAGGAAACATCAATAGACGAAATGACCATCGAACTGCTAAAGCGCGTATCCACGCCCAACATCTCTGATGCAATGCACAGGAAAGGCGCAATGAAGAACATACATTCGATCTGCTCTGGCACAAAAGCCGTGGGCAGGGCTGTCACAGTGGCGACCTTTGAAGGCGACTGGGCAAAGACCGTTGAAGCCATTGATATAGCAAAAGAAGGGGATGTGATCGTCATTTATAACGGCAGCCCCCATGTTGCCCCGTGGGGCGAACTTGCGACGCTTTCCTGCATCAACAGGAAGATAGCTGGCGTCGTTATCGATGGGGCGGTAAGGGACGTGGACGATATCAGGCGACTCAATTTCCCGGTATTTGCGGTATCAATAGTCCCGAATGCAGGCGAACCCAAGGGATTCGGGGAGATAAACGCAGAGATAAAGTGCGGCGGAGAAACGGTTAAACCTGGCGATTATATCGTGGGAGATGATAATGGTGTCGTGGTAGTCCCGAAGGAAAGGGGATACGAGATAGCGCGGCGGGCGGTCGAAGTGGAGAAAAACGAAAGCAGGATCCGCGATGAGATAATAAAGGGGAAAACACTGTCAAGGGTGCTGTCACTTGAGAAATGGGAAAAAAGGTAGCGAAAGGTTGAAGCTAATAAAACCCAATAATAGGCTTCGATAAAATACATATATAACTATCAACCATTAATAATTAGTACATTTAATAATTTATACTAAAATGAGGATAATTATGGAACTCACACCCATTCAGAAAGAAATATTGACTTCGCTTATTAGTTTATACAGGGAGAAAAAACAGGCGATCAAAGGGGAAGACATTGCAGATATCATTAACCGGAATCCTGGAACAGTCCGGAACCAGATGCAGTCGCTCAAAGCACTGGGCCTGGTCGAGGGAGTGCCTGGACCTAAGGGTGGGTACAAAGCCACGGGTGAAACCTACCGCGCCCTCTGTCTCCTGGAGATGGAAAAGGAAATGGTAGTGCCAATTAAACGCAACGATGAGATCATTCCAAATGCAACTGCCGCGGAGATCAGTTTCACTACGGTCAGGCATCCTGACCTTTGCAACGCGACCGTGCATGTTATTGGCGATATAAAGAAGTTCGATATGGGTGACCGTATTATGATCGGGCCAACACCTGTAAATAGAATGGTCATTCGTGGTGAGGTCATCGGAAGGGATGATACCCAGAATTCGATATTGTTTGTTATAATGGAAATGGTATCCCTTCCTAAAAAATCCATTAAGGAGTATATAAATAAAAATCCCATTACTATCCCTGCCACTGCAACGATACAGGAAGCTTCGAGGATACTGGTGGGGAACCATATCCACGGAGCTCCGGTAAAGGACAAGACAGCTATTGTGGGAATAGTTACGCTGACAGATATCGGAAAGACGCTTGCAGATGGCAAAACAAGCCTCAAGATAAAAGATATAATGACAAAGAAGATCATTTCCGTCGATGGCGATATGCCTCTTTATGAAGTGGTAAGGGTATTCAATAAGGAGAAGGTAGGAAGGCTCCTTGTAAGGATAGATGGAGAATTTGCAGGGCTCATTTCAAAAACAGATATCCTTGACAAAATCATAGTTTATTGATCACGGGATTCATGCTGGTTTATATCAGCCAGCCCGTTCTCATCGTTCTTTTTCAATCTCTTTGTTACCTCGATGAGCGGATGTTTGGCGTAATCAAGTATCTTGATGTCTGAAAGCGTATGGAGACCCGATAACGCTGCTGTTTTTTCAAGTCCCAGGCGGACTTCGTCCCCAAGGGGTATAACATATGCGTCCATGTTCTTAATCCCGAGTTTCTTTGCAGCCACCACCCTGTGGTGTCCGTCCACCAGGATCAGTTTATGCGGTTTTCTTATCACGACAATGGGTTCAGCCAGCCCTTTTCGAAGCTCGTATATCCTTCCGTCAAGCTCATCCGCATAGACCTTGGATTGAGTTGGTACGAGTTCATCGATATTGACAGTTTCCCGGATAACATCAACATGGATATTATGGATAGCCTCAAGCGTCTTCTTAAGCGTCCAGACCTTCTGCGGGCTCGTCCTCTCAATATGCGAGCGAATGACATCGGTATTCGTTATGATGCCACGCAGGTGTTCGCTTGAGTCCACGACAGGCAGTTTTGACTTGCCAGACCTGAATATGACGCGCGCCACATCGCTCATGTCCATATCCGTATCCGCGACAAGCATGTCCCGGCTCATTATTGAAGAAACCTTCTCATCAAAACCCTTTTCAAGCAGATCTGCCGCAGATATGTAACCAATTACCCGGTTCTCCCACACTACCGGAAAGCCGTCGTGACCGGTCTTCCTGATAAGAATTATGACATCTCTGACCGTATCCCCGGGAGAGACCGTGTTCACTTCAGTTGTCATATAGTCCTTGACTTTGGGGTGGTCAGTCATTATGGTACCTTTTTAAGTAAATGGTTCTTCCACCGTAAAAAATATTGCCTTATGAAACTGCTATATTTATTACCAATCGACATCATTTTTTATCGGGTGAACATTACGAACGAAAATAAAGTCAATCTTCCTGATATTCTTGAAGAAGCGATATCCATTGAGATATACGGCATGGAATACTATTCGATTTTTAGCGACCTCGTTGACGAGGAGAATGCAAAGTCGCTCCTGCGAGGACTTGCGCGGGATGAAGGGGAACACAGGGAACACCTTGAAAAAGAGTACAAAAGATTGTCAGGGAAAACTGTTGATATCAAAACCCTTGATAAGGAAAGCAGAGAAAAAGCGAAACATGTATTTCCTGAGTCCGTGGAAACTCTAAGCATAGCAGAAACTAAGGAAGTCCTGGAACTTGGAATAAGGACTGAAAAGAGGTCTATCGAATTATATTCAAATAGCGCAAAAAGAATGGATGCAGGCGAAAGTAAGGACCTGTTCATGAGACTTGCAGGTTTTGAACAGGGGCATAAGAAATTGCTTGAGGATGCGCTGTATTACCTTGAACAGGGGGGCTCATGGTATGGCTATTCCCCGCCCACTTTAGAGGGATGAATGAGCCTGCTATTCGGCACAGCAGGCACTCCGCTGAGTTCAAGAGAAAAAGACAGTATTTCAGGCATCGGGCGCGTCCATGAACTCGGTCTTGGGTGTATGGAACTGGAGTTCGTGCGGGGTGTTAAGATGGGAGAAAAAACTGCGCGCGTGGTTTACGGGGTTG
>JAYTKX010000103.1:0-2454 GCA_043729865.1 Methanobacteriota archaeon | reverse complement strand
CATTCGTATCGTTTATCAGGAACTCATAAACATCCTCGGAAAATCCTCGAACATTGGTCTTACTTCCCAGACCATCATGATGGTAGGGCTTCAGGGCAGCGGAAAGACCACCACGACAGCAAAGCTGGCTCGCTACTTCCAGCGAAAAGGACTGAAAGCCGCCGTTATCTGCGCGGATACATTCAGACCCGGTGCATACGACCAGCTTAAGACCCATTGCGACAGGAACGGTATCTTCTTCTACGGTGAAAAGGACGTAAAGGATGCTCCCGCCATCACACAGCGCGGGCTCAAAGCAATAGAAAAATTCGATGTAAAGATAATTGATACTGCAGGGCGGCATGCCCTTGAGAAAGACCTCATCAAAGAGATGGAGGATATAAATAGCATTGCTCATCCACAGCAAAAGCTGCTCGTACTTGACGCTGCAATGGGACAGCTTGCGAGTGAGCAGGCAAAAGCTTTTAACGCCTCGATCGGGATAACAGGCGTAGTAATTACAAAACTTGACGGGACAGCAAAAGGCGGAGGCGCGCTTTCAGCCGTTTCGGATACAGATACATCGATAGCATTTATTGGAATTGGCGAAACCCCCGACGACCTTGAGAAATTCGAAGCAGACAGGTTCATCTCCCGACTGCTGGGCATGGGCGATATCAAATCCCTGCTTGAGAAAGCAGAAGAAACACTCACTGGCGACGATCTTGACGTAGAGGCGATGCTCAGCGGCAAGTTCACTCTTAAGGATATGTACAAGCAGATGGAAGCAATGAACAAAATGGGGCCCCTTAAGCAGGTAATGCAGATGCTTCCCATGGGCAAACTTGGGATGAACGTCTCTGATGAGATGTACAGCGTGACCCAGGATAAACTGAAAAAGTACAAATTCATCATGGATTCCATGAACAAGAGGGAACTGGAAGACCCGAAACAGATCAACAGCTCGAGAATTACACGGATAGCGCGCGGCTCAGGCACGAAATATGATGATGTCCGCGATCTTCTGAAATACCATAAAATGATGCAAAAAACTATTAAAGGTATGAGGGGAGGAAGATTTAATATACAAAAAATGATGAAAAAATTTGGAATGTAAGTTATTGCCATCGAAAAAACTTAAATAGTTAAAAAGCTATTAAAATACATAAATATAGTCATGAAGGAGGCTATTAAAATGGTCACAGATCTAAAAGAATTCGCAAAGACAGCAAAACCATCTGTTGCTGTAGTCGGGCTTGGTGGTGCTGGTTGTAATATTACGACTTGGATATCAGAAAAGGGTATGGCAGGCGGAAGGATAATCGCCGCTAACACTGACGTTAATCACCTTTATATCCAGAAAGCCGACAAATTAATATTGCTCGGAGAAAAGATATGCCGCGGGCATGGATGCGGCGGCTTCCCTGAAATGGGAGCGCAGGCGACCCGTGAGAATTATAAAGAGCTTCAAGCTGAGCTTGAAGGAGCCAATCTGGTATTCCTGGTGGCAGGACTGGGCGGAGGAACAGGAACTGGCGCCATGCCTGTAGTCGCTGAGATCACGCGAGAGATGGGCGCTCTTACTGTTGGATGCGTAACAATCCCGTTCACCATCGAAATGTCAAGAAGGGAGAAAGCAAGAGAAGCCATAAAACTGCTTGCCCAGTCATGCGACTCCGTAGTTATTATCGATAACTCAAAATTAAGAGAGGTAGCAGGCAACCTTCCATTGAAAGAGGCTCTGAACGTAGCCAATGCGCTTGTCGGAGCATTCGTAAAGAACCTTACGGACACGATCACACAGCCAAGCCTTGTGAACCTTGACTATGCTGACCTTCGCGCTGTCATGGAACGCGGCGGAGTATCGTCCATTGGCATAGGCGAAGGCGACGGCGAGGACAGGGTCGGAAAAGCAGTAGCACAGGCTTTAAGCACCCCGCTGCTTGATGTCAGGGACATCTCGGCAAGCTACGGCGTACTCGTCCACATTGTTGGTGGCGAAGACCTGACACTTGAAGAAGTCGCGGTCGCAGGCGAACTGATAATGGATAAGGTCCCCAACACAAAGAGGATCATCTGGGGCGCCAAAGTGGATACTAACCTGACCGGTATGGTCCGTGTAATGGCGGTCCTCACAGGCGTTGAGAGTCCATTCCTCTCTGGAGAAGAAACGCAGAGGATAAGAGAGGCGCATGTTGAAACATCTGTTGAAGAGCCGGAATCAAGACATGAGCCGTCAGTAAGACCAAAGGTAGAGGCGCCAAAGCCGAAACCTGTCACAAAGGTCGAACCCCCTAAGACAGATGCGAAGAAAGGCGAAAAGGGCAGCAGCATGTATATCTGGATCATATTGATCATCCTGATATTACTGGGTCTGCTCTGGTATTTCAAGGTAATTTAAAAGTCCACAGTTCCGGTAATCCCGGAACCCATATTTTATTTTTGTTTTTATTCTCTTTTTTTTCGCTTATTTCC
>JAYTKX010000102.1:0-9016 GCA_043729865.1 Methanobacteriota archaeon | reverse complement strand
AGAATTTTCGTTACCCTCTCGACCTACTTTTATGTAGGTGCAAGAACGCTTAATTATTCTCGCAAGGATGTAGTATATACGAACAGGATTGACAGGATACGTCTTAAGCATTATCCTGTTCATCCTGTTATCCTGTCAAGAAAAGTCTCAAATCAAATCACGCGAACAGCCCAACCGTCTTCCCAAGCGCATCAACGAACTTCCTTGCCTCATCCTCTGTATTATAAAGATAAAGCGAAGCCCTAACAGCAGCCTCACATTTGCGGTAATTGAACCAGGAATGCACGCAGAACGCACCCGAGCGCACTGCAATGTTCTCTGTCTCATCAAGCACAATGGCGATATCGTGTGCGTCGCCGCCTTTCGGGAATTCCACGGTGAACGAGATAATGCCCGCTCTTGATCCTGGTTCCTGCGGACCTATTATTTTCAGTCCCGGTATATCCCTGATCCCTTCCGTAATTATCCTGTTCAGCTTCTCTTCATGGTTTTCAATATCAGAGCGTCCGACTTTCTCAATATAATCCACAGCTGCGCCGCTTCCTATTATCCCTGCATAGTTCTGTAACCCTGCCTCGAACTTCTCTGGCGGCGGAAGGAATTTCGTGCTCTCATACGTGGAATCGCTCACCGTATCCCCGCCAACGATGAATGGCGCAAGTTCTTCAAGGAGGTGGTGCTTCCCGTACAGCACGCCCATCCCGGTTGGACCAAGCATCTTATGGACCGAGAGCGCAAAGAAATCAACATCCAGCGCCCGGACGTCCACAGGTTTGTGGGGGGCGCTCTGGGCGCCATCCAGCATCACAAGCGCGCCGTGGTCATGGGCTATTTTTATGATCTCTTTTGCCGGGATAGTATAGCCGTCCAGGTTTGCAGTATGCACCATACTCACAAGCCGTACGTTCCTGGTTTTACTCATCAGCTCCTCGAACTTCCCGATATCGAAGGTATTATCAGGCGCTGAATGCACCACAACATGCCTGATGCCTTTTTTTTCAGCCTGCACCTGCCAGGGGATGAGATTCGAGTTGTGCTCCCTGTCAGTTGTCATAACGATATCCCCCTTTTTGAAATCAAGGCTGTTTGCCACCAGGTTCAGCCCTTCAGTTGTATTTCTGGTGAAAACGATCTCCTCAGGGCGTTGCGCACCCAGGAACTTCTGGATTTTCTCTCGCGATTCTATTACCTTTTCATCCACTATCTTTGCCATCTTATGAAGAGAGCGCCCGCCGCATACCGGGTATTCTGTGTAGTATTCGTCCATCGCCGCAATGACCTGCCTCGGTTTCAGTGTCATGCAGGCGTTATCAAAATATATGGGGTACTTGCCGTTCCATTTTTTTGAAAGTACAGGGAAGTCGGGGCGGATTTTCTGGGTATCCATTATGATTACAAAAGTAACTTGGATGTGATATATATTTTGGTTAAGTATCAGTATTCTACGATCTTTAAAATAATTTCTTCTAACTCACCTATCCTTCAGGAATTTCTCGATCTTTGAAAGATTGCAAGGATCCTGTTCTTCATATCCTGCCCAAGTTTCCTGAATCCGTAGAAAAAATAAGAAATATCGGGTTCACTCCCGAATATCACTTTGTAGTTACCGATCACTTCCATTTTAACGTATACGGGCAGGTCCTCGAAAACCTTAACGTCGTACTTATTACCCAGTTTTGCAAATATTCGTTCCATAACCTTGCTGCTTAGCGGCTTAACAATGCAGATATCTATATCTGAGCGCCTGTCAGCAGGTTTTTCCATACTTCGCTTTTTCTATCAGGAAAAACAAGGCAAACAGCGCCCACTTTCCTGATCTTGAGCGCGCCTGCCTCCTCAAGTGATCTTATTATTCTCCAGGCGGTCGCATAAGGAACGCCTGAGATATTCGAAAGGCTGCGGGTTTAAATTGTATTGTGGAGATTAGGAGTAATTTATGAGCAATAACGACAAAACCTGGATTGTGTACATCGAGACGGGTTTATCGCAGGTGGCGCCATGAAGAAGAAATCAGCAAACATTTTCAATCCGCAAGTCGGTCATCCGATGAGTTCGAAGCAACCATCCAATCTTGTGCGGACGGATGCTCACGACATCGGCGGTCTCCTTGCCAGTCTTCGCGAAGTGATCAAGACCTCCCGCCAGCAAGTTCTGCATGTCGTGGATGTGGTGCAAGTTCAAACCTGCTGGACAGTCGGGCAGCATATAGTCGAATTCGAGCAAGGTGGAGCCGCCCGCGCCGCTTATGGCAGGCGCTTGCTCGCCGAACTGGCTGAAAGCCTTACAGCCGAGTTTGGCAAAGGTTTCGATTAGCGTAATCTCAGGCACATGCGAGCATTTTACACACTTTTTCCAAATTGGAACGCACTGCGTTCCGAATTGAGCTGGACACAAACTTCCTATCTGCGAAAATCTGCGCAATCTGTGGATAAATATTCAAAGGACGATCCGCAGATTACGCAGATTCGCGCAGATTCATCGACTGGGGGGCAGATATGATAGAAGCGCTGAAACCGTATGTGGACTACAAGGAGTCAGGCTCCTCTGTGCTCCCCCATCTGCGAAAATCTGTGAAATCTGTGGATAAAATCTACGAGGACGATCCGCAGATTACGCAGATTCGCGCAGATTCATCGACTGGGGGGCAGATATGATTCACAAACAAATACGTGACCCGCTGACTTACGCCATTATTGGAGCGGCGATGAATGTTCATGGCATACTTGGACACGGGTTTCTGGAGGCAGTTTATCAAGAGGCGATGGAATACGAACTTGTCGCACTCTGCATACCCTACCAACGCGAATTCCCTCTGCCAATCCAATACCGTGACCACACCCTCAATACTTCTTACCGTGCCGATTTCCTCTGCTACGGTTCTATTTTAGTCGAGCTCAAAGCCCTCCAAAAACTCAGCGGCATTGAAGAAGCTCAAGTCATCAATTACCTCAAAGCTTCCCGGCTCGAAAAAGCCCTCTTGATCAACTTTGGCGCTTCCTCACTCGAATATAAGCGGCTCATTCTTTCTCCACGAAAATCTGAGGAAAGTGTGAATGAAGTTTTGGAGGACGATCCGCAGATTACGCAGATTCGCGCAGATTTATAGATGAGGGGGCAGACATGATTTAGGGAAGTATTTGAAACGCCTGAAGGTAAGCTTGAGTGGCATGAATTCATGGAAAAGGTCGATGAAAAGGTCTCAAAGTTGAATGGTCTATGTGATCATGAAACAGCCGCAATAATTGTAGCCAATGAAATGAAAATGAATGAGACTGTAATGATAAAGGACATGATCCATGAAATAGAACCGATTGTAGACCCTTGCGAGATTAGCTGCCAATATTCTGGAACGCGAACATGTGGATATTGCATACATGGGAGCCTAAATACTCCAATTGAAGATATTTGCATGAGTTGCAAACATATAAGAAAGTTCATATGTAAAGAATGTCATTCCGCGAGCCGGTATAGTTCAAAAGGATCAGAAATTGATCAAGAACGAGAGAAAATACTCCTGAATGCCTTGAGATTTGGACCAGCTTCTCAAACCGAGCGGATCGTATTCGGTGCTCGAAAACCAGGTCATTCCATTAATGAAGTTAATGAGTGGGTTGCTCTTATGAAAGAGCAAGGCATAAAACGCATTTGCTGCCTTCTCACTGAAGATCAAATCAATTGTTATGATGGTATTGACTTATTAAACTTATATTCTGAAGAATTTGGGAAGGAAAATGTCTGCTGGGCAGCCATAGAGGATTATCATCTATGTGATGAGGTTAAAATAATAAAAACAATTATCCCCTTCTTAATGGAGTCTGATATACGGGAAAAACCAGTTGTTGTACATTGTTCTGGTGGAAGCGGCAGAACAGGGCATGTTCTTGCTGCATGGCTTGTATTTGGACGTGCATTCTCTATTAGCGAATCATTGTCTTCTGTTAAGAAAATCTACAGAAACCCATGCGAGGCGGTAGATTGCGGGAATGCGAAAGAAGAAGAGTTATATGGTCTTCTTAAAGCATGCCAGAAATTTATTACTCAACGAATCAAACGATACAATGAATGTTTTCCGAATTCACCCGACTTTACACCGTATAAAGGTATATGTTGGAACTGCAAATGTCAAATTTTTTATCATCATAATGGCACAGAATTTATTACGGGTTGCCCGTATTGCTCCAGGAGTTATTGTGAGTAAGAGTAATAAATTTCCCTCATATGTAGCAAACTGTTGTTGATAATTAAAAGGAGTTGTGAATAATGAAAATTGAAGCCAAAAAATTAGCAGACTTGAATAAGCAATATAGTAAGCTTAAGAAAGATGAAAAAATAATATCATTGACCGAAGCCAGGAAAATGCTTGATGAGATCATCGAAAAGCAGGAAGAACTTGAAGATTTGTTATCAGAACAAATGATGGCAATACAAACTTTTAATGATGATTGTGAAGACGATTCGTGCGGGTGCGAAGTGGTAGAGCAATCAGAATTATATGAAGTATATAATGACTTAGAAGATATGGTGCTCGTGGGAAATTTGTATAAAGCACTTCGAATGATCAGTTAAAGTTAATCTCCAATGCATGATGGGGGGGGAGTGTAACCTTTTTTGCTGAAGGCATGGGATTTAATTCTATTGCTACTTTAAATTCTTCCTTGTCCACTCATACTTACCGTTATTAAGCAGAGCTTTTCTCTTGATAAAACATGCAAACTCATCTTTTGGATCAATCTCTATAGCCTTATCAAATGCAGCGAAGGCTTCTTCAGTTCTACTCAAATGACCTAGAGAAATTCCTTTAAATGTCCATATTTCCCCTTTATTCGGATTGATCTCTATAGCCTTATCAAATGCAACCAGAGCTTCTGCAATTCTACCAAAATATTCTAGCAAAAGTCCTTTGTAGATCCATGCCTCTATCAAATTCGGATAAATCTCAATAGCTTTGTCGTATGCAACCAGAGCTTCTTCATTTTTACCCAAATCATGTAGATCAACTCCTTTATTGTACCACGAAATAGCAGATTTCGGATAAATCCCAAGAGCTTCAGGTTGGTATTTTTCCATATCCTCTCCATTTTTTGTCAATGTCATAAATATCCTCCATGAGTATTTTCACAGATATATGATTGACGGCGCCCTTCGAATGGCGAATAGCTTTTTACCTTCACCCCCGAAACCACCACCGTCTGGAGCTTCCCCGACCGCGGCGACTGGGCGGAGCACGTCGGTAACTGAAGGGGCAACTGGTTGCCCTGCATCCAGCAATCTCATTCCGATACTATGCCCACATCTCTCCGCGGAGTATGGACTCTGTCTTATCGCTGGTGCTGTGGTATTTTTTCTGGATCCTCACAAGGTATCCATTCCCCGTCATTTCGGGTTCTTCAAATATTGCGTCCACTCCCAGAAGCCTCAGGTGCTCCTCGAACTCCTGCGCTGTCTTAAGGTTCTTTACCCTTATCTGCACGGTCTCGGTAACGCGTCCCCCCTCCTTTTTCTTCCTGATCGTCCTGATCATGGGCAGCAGGATGCTCTCGCCGAGCATGCGGCATCTTTCTTCAAGCTCTTCTTCAGTTTCATTCCACTCAACAGCCTGGAACGCCTCCCTGCACACACGAGGGAAAAAAAAGTCCCTTCCATAGTCATTGTAGAATTCAAAAGCATATCTCAGATCCTGGCAGTTGCTCCTCGAACTTGTATATTTCACAGGCGCAAGTACCATTTCAGGGTCTTTGATGACAACTCCTTCATTAAGCGATCTCCCGAAACCCCTGATGATTCCTGTGATCTCAGTATGCGTTTTATCAACGTCATATTCACCGAAAAGCCTCACTGAGCGAAGCCCGAAATCCTCCGCGAGCTCCCGCCTCTTCATCACAGGCATGGGCTTCCCGGTCAGTTTCTCCCTTATATCAAATATAAAGAATTCAAGGGACTCGATATCGTAAATGGATTTAGGGACATAAGGGCTGTCAGGTCCAACCATTTCACCGCACAGCACAAGGTCGGGATGCTCCAAAAAAAAATCCCGTCCTACAAGCTCACTTGCCTTCTCGGTAGTGTAAGGGCACACAAAACCGCCTCTTGTAAGCCCTGCAAGCTGATCTCCGATGAGCGCTATCCTGACATTATAACCGTTCATCTTCTCTTCCACAGCGACTTTTTTGCATGAAGAGAAATGACCTGCAATAGCGGGATAAAGTATCAACGCGCGCGGTATTTTAGGGAAGCCCCGCACAATGTCAAAAGGCGAAAGGAATACGCAGGTCCCTGCCTCGATCCCTGATATGGGCTTATCGAACCTGAAAAAGTCCTGTTTACCCCTGACATACTGTAATGTCTTTCTCTGTATCGCCCCTGTTATCCTGTGCTCAGGAATATCAAGCAATTCAGATACTTTTTCAACATCCAGCTTCTCAGTAAGTTGTGAAGAGACATCTCGTCTCATTCTGTCTCCGTTCCATAACCTCAATCCTTGCCAGACTGGTTCATCAAAGCCAGATGTTTAATAATAGATCTCCTGCTGATTATGCCTACCATCTCATCCCTGAGATTCAGGACCGGAACGCCGCCGATATTTTCATTCAATATCAATGAGATAACATCTGATATGGGGGTATTTGTCCTGACCGATTTCACGTTATGGGTCATGATATCAGCCACGATCAGATTGCGTATCCTTTCATCCTGATGGTTATCCGGCACGAGGTTCCTGAAATTCATCATCGCATTCGCAACATCCCTCTCTGTGATGATACCTGCTGCAATTCCATTTTCGATCACAGGGAGCCTTCCAATATCCCTGTCCAGCATCAAACGGCGCGCGTGTGCCACACGTTCTCCCGGGCTTACTGATATAACTTCTTTCATAATATCAGCAGCATAACCTTTTCCTGCGCGGACATTTTTCATAAGTTCATGAGGCGTCACCCAGCCGCGGATCTTTCCATTGTCAGTAACTACAAGGATCCCTCCGCTCCTGTCCATCAGGGCAACTGCATCCTTGATATCAGTATCAGGAAGAACCTTGACGAACAAATTCGTTGTTGCAGCCGCAACATGCAGCGACGAGGCAGGCAGATTAGAGCTCTTTCCCGAACCCAGTTTGCGTGCAATGCTTCTCATGGTTATCACGCCCTGGATATCGTCGCCATTCACAACAAGAAGCCTGCGCGTATCATGTTTGTTCATCAGTTCCATGGCATGCGAAACGGTATCTGATTTGTGCACCTGGAATGGTTCGATCATTATTTCTTTAACCTTCATATTGTTTCACCTCACAATGTCAATATTACTTTTATTATGTTTTCACCGGTCAAAATCCCCATTACCCCGTTACCCACCACAGCCACTCCATTTATCTTCTCTTTCACCATGATCCCTGCGGCAGATGTCGCCAGATCTTCAATGTTAACACTGATTAACGGGCTTGACATGATATCTTCTGCCACAAGGGGCACCTCCCTTATGTACCGGTTCTGTTTCTTTCCCGCAGAGCTCTCTTTGCGCGTCATCTTTATTTCCTTGTGGGGCAGGTCTCCTGTTTTGCTCTTCATTTCTGTAAAAGAAAGATTCGAACTTGTGATTATTCCGACTGGTTTATCGTTATCCTCAAATACAACAACCCTGTCTGATGAATTCGCCTCAAGCTCGTAAAGGATATGGCTTATGGTATGATGCCTGTGAACTGTAATGGCAGGCTCTATATTCATATCTTTTACTTTCATCTCAAGAGGCAGTTTTGAGAAATATCTGATCATGTCCCACTTTGTGACAATTCCTATCACTTCATCCTTATTGTTGACCACGGGTAACCCGCCAATATTGTTTTCGACCATAAGCTCAGCGAGCTGCCTGGGAGTCGCATCGGGAAATATTGTTATCAGGCTCTCTGTCATGACATTCCGTATAGGAATAATGTCTATTGGTCTTCGACGCCACTGCGGTTCTGCCTGGTTGAGCCTTCTGCTGATATCTTTCTTTGTCACTATCCCGATAGGCTTATTGTTCTCTATAAGTACAAGCCTTCCGATCTTGTGACGCAGCATCAGGTTCCTTGCTCTGGCTACTGTTTCATCGGGTGATACAACATAAACAGGTGAACTCATTATATCTCTGATTTTCATGATCCCTCAATCTGCAATTGCCCTGACAAAGTCTCGTTCCGTTATTATCCCTTTCAATTCTCCGTCCTCAAGCACAGGAAGCGAGCCCACGTTCTTATCAAGCATAATACTGGCGGCTTCCCCGATATCCACATCCGACGATGTGAAGATCACATCCCTCTTTATCAGGGTGCGAATAGGCACTTCAAAGACCTCTCGCGCATTTCCAGTGACAAGACGGTCAAACATCTCTCCGCTGCCCAGGAAGTGAAGGATGTCGGAAGCGGTTATTATTCCGATAAGGACATTGTCCCTGATTATGGGAAGCCTCCTGAACCCGTTTTTTACCATTGATCTTGCCGCTGTCCCTACGTTCATATCAGGCGCGGCAGTAATAACGTTCCTGCTCATGTAATCACTTATGGTCTTCCCGGTCATTACTCCGGATATCAAAAAGATGAAATCTCTCTCGGAAACAATAGCCTTTACCCTTCTGTCACCATCGGTTATCGGGATGCCGCCGACATTCTCTTTTATCATTATGCGCAAAGCGTCCTTGAGTGAATCTTTTTCGTTCATGCTCACCACGTTCTCTTCCATGATCTCGCTGATACTTCCATTGACAGCGGCAAGCAGGTTTCCCTTGAATCTGTTCTTGACGATAAGGTGCCTTGAGCCTCCACCCAGGAAATCAACGATATCCTGCGAGGTCACTATGCCTTTAAGGCGGTTCGTTCCAGCATCAGCGACAGGAAGTCTTCTGAATTTTTTGCTGAACATTGTTTTTACTGCCCCTACTACAGACATCGTGGGCGGGATAGTAACTACATCTTTTGAAGCTATCGTCATGATGTCGCCCTGATGCTCTGATATCCGGGATTTGAAATCAAGTGGCGCCTGGTTTCTTA
>JAYTKX010000101.1:0-14508 GCA_043729865.1 Methanobacteriota archaeon | reverse complement strand
CTCAGATATACATGGTTAATGAGTAATACATGCACAGAGGTCAAGAGCGGCGATGTATTTGGTTCAATGAAAGTCTCGAACCAGAACCCGCTTACATTGACCAACTCTGAATCTACCGTGACCCTGTCGCCAGATACAACCGTGGCCGTATTTGCTGAGGTCAAACTCAAAGTGGCTGATTCGACTACACTGAGATATTACCCGATGGTTGAGTACGAAATACTCGGCGATGGCGTAACACCAACACCAGGTCCAGGAACACCGGTCGCAACAACACCAGCTAAGACATCGAATGTCACTGCAACAGTGACAACGACTGGAGCGGCAGGAACAACCACTGCAGCCGTAACAACAGCGGCAGCAGCAACCACAACAAAGAAGACAGAGCCAGGCTTTGAAGCAGTCTTTGCAATCGCAGGATTACTCGCAGTAGCCTTCCTCGTCCTCAGACAGAGAAAATAAATAAAATCAAATGAAGGGAGAAATCCCTTCACCTTTTCTTTTTTTAGAATGTTATAAGCCAGGTTATAAAGGATATCTTAATAACGAGATTAGTATCGTTAATTTGTCACCATAAAATATACATACTACAAGCTATATTTAATTAAACGATGCATGTAACTAAAAGGTTCAAGATTATGGTAAAAATAGAAGTTGA
This sequence comes from Methanobacteriota archaeon, assembly GCA_043729865.1. Lineage (GTDB taxonomy): Archaea > Halobacteriota > Methanosarcinia > Methanosarcinales > Methanoperedenaceae > Methanoperedens. The sequence goes on along the minus strand of JAYTKX010000101.1, from coordinate 13,850 downwards.
ATTAATTGTTCAGGGTGAAGTTCAGGGTGTTGGTTACAGGCAATATGTCGCAAAAATTGGGCGAAGACTAAAACTTGTTGGGTGTGTTAAGAACCTGAAAGATGGTGCAGTACAGATTCGTTGCATGGGAAACGAAGAAATCATCAATGAGTTCAAAAAGAAAATCAATACGCATAATCCCCATGATGCACCTCTTATATATGTGGAAGATATAAAGGAAATTCAACTTGCACAAGGAACGATTAAACAAACACACTTTGAAGAGATATACGATGATCCAAGTGCTGAGATGTCCCAAGGATTTTCTACAGGTATGAGTTACATGAATCTTTTCAGGATAGATACACAAGCAAACCTGAATCTTTTAAGAACCGAAACTAAAGCAAGTTTTGAGCATATGGATGAAAAATATGATTTAATATCTAAGGGGATGCTTGCTGTTGTTGAAATCATTGAAGAGAGAAATAAAACATTCGAGATTAGAATGGAAAAAACAGAGAAGAACATTGAATCTTTACTAAAGATTCTTGCTGATAAGAAGAAGTGGTAATATTAATTCTGTGGGGAGGATGCTTGCGGGGAAATGAACTTTGGAACACAGATTGAACGGATTACACGGATCGACAAAATATGGTCGATGACGTTTTCAGATAACAAATCCACGTCTATTTTTGCGCTATTACAGCTGCATGGTCTGAATGAAAGGGCTCTAAATCCATCATTTCGTCAAATTTGAAATGCTCTCTCAGCTTTCCAACTTCGTTACAGCTAACCTCATCTGCATCTTTTGAAGAATCAATGCTCTTTGATTTAATAATTAAAACAAGGTAACCCCCCTTCTTTAGAAACACCTCAGCATTCCTGACTGCTATTTCTGCCTGCTCGCGCTGTGCAACATCCTGATAGATAAAATCTACTTCAGTGACCATGTTCGTATATGATCCAGGATCCCTGGCATCTGCAAGTATAGGTATGAGATTCATCCGGGGGGTACTGGCGCGGATAAGGTCTTTCATTGCGCGTGGAGAGAATTCTACCGCAAAGACCGTCCCCTCAGAAACGATATCTGAGACATGGCTTACAGTTGTCCCGTTGGCAGCACCGAGATACAGCACTGAGGAATCCTTTTTCAGAGGTATGGATGCGCCTTTAATAAGAAGGGCGGCAAGCTTGCTGTGATACGGGTCCCAGATGCGGTATTCATCGCTCCCGATCTTTATGGTCTTTCCACCCTGTATCCCGGGAACAAGAGCTTTTGTGACCAATCTTTTTGAGCCGTCCGGTGCAATAAAAGAAAAAACGTTGTTCAGTCCGGTTTTTATTAATTCATTATATTCCATTTCTCAAAGTATAGGAATTTATTAACCGCAGATGATGCGCCCAGAGTCGCGCCTCTGGAGGGCGCATACACGTCAACCGTTGCGCCAGTTGATGTCGCCCACACGTATGGCGCGGCCATACGTGGAGAAACGTGTCTTTGCCTTTTTCACTTTTCAGAAGGCTCCGAAGCATTAAATCTGCGTTCATCTGCGTTTATCTGCGGTTTTGATTTTTCAACTTTCTTTTATCAATCTGGCGATATCTTCCCCGACATCAGAGGTCGTATTCGAGCCTCCCATGTCATAGGTCTTCACGTTACCATTGACAATATTCTGCTCTATAGCTCCCACAATCGCAGACGAGGCTTCTTTTTCACCGATCTGGTCAAGCAGCAGCGCTCCCGCCCAGATGGTCGCGATGGGGTTCACCTTATTCAGCCCTTTATATTTCGGGGCGCTGCCATGTATGGGCTCGAACATGCTTGTGCCTTCAGGGTTAATGTTCCCGCCAGGAGCAAGACCAAGACCGCCCTGGATCATCGCGCCAAGATCAGTGATTATATCCCCGAACATGTTGGGCGCCACTACTGTATCGAACCATTCAGGGTTCTTCACGAACCACATGGTTATTGCATCCACGTAATTGAAATCCGTCTTCACATCAGGATATTCGCTGCCGACCGATGTGAACTCCTCACGCCAGAAGCCGTATATATCCGAAAGGACGTTTGCCTTATCAACTGACGACAGGTGTTTTTTCCTCGATTTTGCAAGCTCGAAAGCGTAGCGGATCACCCTGCGCGTGCCTTCTTTGCTTATGAGACCGAGCTGGTATCCAATTTCATCGCTATCCGAGTCGATATCAAGCCCGAATTTCACGTTGTACAGGTTGCGTGTGACTTCGAGAATCTTCTTGCTCTTTCCCTTTTTAGCGCGCCCCCCTATACCGATATAGAAGTCCTCGGTATTCTCGCGAACGACAACAAAATCAATGTCTTTTGCCGTCTTATCCTTGAGCGGCGTCCATACACCTTCCAGCAATTTAACAGGGCGCAGGTTAACATATTCGTCAAGATAGAAGCGGATCGTCAGAAGAATGCCCTTTTCAAGTATCCCTGGCTTTATCCTGTCATCTCCTATGGAGCCGAAATAGATGGCCCTGTATTTCGAAAGTTCCTTTAGCGTATCTTCGGAAATGAGCTCTCCGGTTTCAAGATAATGGTCCGCACCATGCGGGTATTCTATCCAATCTATGTCAAAGCCGAACCGCTCGCCTGCAGCTTCAAGCACTTTTCGTCCTTCTCTTATTATTTCAGGACCTATCCCGTCACCGGGGATAACAGGGATTTTGTATTGTGTCATGTATTTTCCTCTTGAATTATATTCCTCTTAGAATTCCTGCGGGCTTATTAAATTATCTAAATTACTTCCTGAATTTCTCGATAATGTTTTTTGAAGTCTCCCATGAACTCCTGGCAAAATCAGGGAGCGAACCGTGTTCACTTACCCAGTTCTCAAGGAACATTATCGTCTTCCGGTCAGATGGATAACCGCTTCCTATTTCAGTACCCGCTGTTTTTTCAATATTCCTGACAAGTTCGTCCCTTCTTACTTTTGCAAGGATGGAAGCAGCTGAGACGATCGGGTATTTCTCATCAGCTTTGTGTTCTGAAGTGATATTCAAATCCCTGGAATATTTTTTCTTTATATTCTCTCCGAAACGCTCTGCGATAACATCAGCCGCATCCACGAATGCGCTTTCCGGCATGAGTTCCTCAAGCACTTTCACATAGCATGCCACCATTATCTCGTTCATAGTGATCACTTTTCTGAGTTCATCTATCTGACCGGGGCTAACCTCAAGGATAAAGATCTTATCCGCGAGCTTATTAATTTCAACCGAGAGGGCTTCCCGTTTTTTTGGTGTCAGCTTTTTTGAATCCTTAACACCGAGGCGCAAAATATTATCAAGTTTATTCTCATCCACCATTAGTCCCGCGACGCACATTGGACCGAGCACAGGTCCCTTTCCCGCCTCATCAATTCCTGCGATCATGAAAACCATCTACAACACTTTATCAGATGTTGTTATCCGGGCGCCATAGATGTCCTTCATGTATTTAAGTGCCTGTTCGTGCGCGGCTTCATCTATTGAAGCAACACAGTCCTGCGGGACTATTGTTCCAAATCCAGAAAAATAAGCATGACCAACATTGTTCTGGACGCAGATATCAGTACTTACGCCCACAAAGATCAGGGTATCTGCTCCCGTTTTTTTAAGAATTGCCGGAAGTTCGGTATCCACGAACCCGCTGTACCATTTTTTTTCAATGACAATATCGTTTTTTTCCGGTTTTAGTTCAGGTATTATCTCAGACCCCTGCGTATCTTTCATCGCATGCTGCCCCCATATGCCCAGTTCCTTATCTCCCGCGCTGTGAGCATCCCGAAGATATATGACAGGAATGCCCTGCTTTCTTGCTTTTTTCAGGAGGGCTGCTATATTCGGCACGATTTTTTGGGCTCTGGGACTGCCGAGTTTTCCCGTAATAAAATCATTGATCATGTCCACAACTATAATGGTTTTTTTCATACAAATACCTGGAATAATGTTGGCATATATTTATTTAAGTCTTTGGTTTATAGATTGTAATGTACGATAATGACAAATATGATAATGTTTAAGTACCGGTAAATTATAAGATATCAGACGCTCTGAGGAAAAGAAATCCATTAAGACTTGAGTTCATCGGAGATATTAAATGATAGTTAAGAAGGGAAAATTTGTAATAGAAGGTTTGGAGAATGTCCAGATAAATATTGGCGCTATAGGTGAGGAGGAGGCGCAACTCGAAGCTGAAGGTCCCACCCCAAGACCCGAAGTTATCAGCCTTCGCAACTGGGACTACCGATTACTTGACAGGTACAATCCGGTCTATACGCCAACAAGCGACATGTGCGATTACTGCACGTACGGAAAATGCGATCTCACCGGGAACAAGGAAGGTGCATGCGGGATCGACCTTGAAGGACAGTCCGCAAGGCAGGCGCTGATGATAAATATAATGGGCGCTGCATGCCACAGCGCGCACGGGCGGCATCTACTGAAATATCTCATTAAAAAATATGGCAAAGACCATCCCATAGACGTCGGACCAAGCAATCTCAAAGCTCCGCTCACTGAGACAATAATGGGCATCCAGCCGCAGACCATAGGCGATTTTCTCCCTGTGCTTGATTATGTTGAAGAGCAGCTTACACAGCTCATGGCAGCCGCAAATACGGGACAGGAAGGCTCAGCCCGCGATTTTGAGTCAAAGGCGCTCCATGCAGGGATGCTTGATCTCCTGGGAATGGAGGTCGCGGACATCATCCAGATATCATGCATGGGTCTCCCCAAGTCGGATGAAAAGACGCCAATGGCTGAGATAGGAATGGGCATCCTCGACCCTAAAAAACCCGTTGTTATTTGCGTGGGGCATAACATCGCTGCCCCGGCGTACATACTCGATAATATGGACAAAAATGGACTATTTGACAAGATCGAGATCGCCGGACTTTGCTGCACAGCACACGACATGACCCGGTACAACAGGAACGCGAAGATCATCGGTTCCATGAGCAAAGAACTGAAGTATATCCGTTCAGGCATACCCGACGTGCTTGTCACAGATGAGCAGTGCGTCAGGGCGGATATATTGAAGGAAGCAAAGAAGCTCCATATCCCTGTAATAGCGACCAATGAAAAGATCACGTACGGATTGCCAGACAGGTCAAACGACAGCGTGGATGCGATAATAGACGACCTGGTGAGTGGAAAACAGGCAGGTGCCCTGCTCCTTGATTTTGAAAAGATAGGTGAACTTGTCCCAAAGCTTGCGATGAAGATTGGTCCAATAAGAAAAGCAAAAGGACTCACTGCGCTCCCGAACGAGGAAGAATTCAAGAAACTCGTCGCAAAATGCACAAAGTGCATGCAATGCACCCGCGACTGCCCTCAGGGTCTGCCCATTGCAGATGCGATGGTGGCAGCAGTGAATGGCGACCTTGCGCCGTTTGAAGTTCTGCATGACAAATGCGTGGGATGCGGGAGGTGCGATTACAGCTGCCCTGTTGATATCCCGGTCCTTAACGTCATTGAGAAAGCCGCACAGCGTGTGATACGAGAGGAAAAAGGGAAAATGCGAATAGGCAGGGGACAGATAGGTGACCCTGAGATACGCGAGGAAGGGCGTAACCTGGTTCTCGGCACCACGCCAGGCGTGCTTGCTTTTGTGGGGTGCGGGAACTATCCTGACGGCACGAAGGACGTTTATGATATTGTGGAAGAGATGATCCAGCGCAGTTACATAATTATTTCTTCGGGCTGCGCCGCGATGGATATCGGAATGTACAAGGATAAAGAGGGAAAGACGCTGTATGAACGCTACCCCGGAAGGTTCGTCAAAGGCAACCTGCTGAACACCGGCTCTTGCGTGTCAAATGCGCACATCGCTGCCACCACGATAAAAGTCGCATCCATTTTCGCCGGCAGAAAAACAAAAGGCAACTGGGAAGAGATCGCTGACTACGTACTCAATCGCGTCGGCGCGGTAGGAATAGCATGGGGCGCTTACTCGCAGAAAGCTTTTGCCATAGCTACAGGCTGCAACAGGCTCGGCATCCCTGTTGTGGCGGGACCGCATGGGACAAAATACAGGCGCGCCTTTATAGGAAAACCTTACAGGAAAGAGGACTGGAACGTTCTTGACGGAAGAGACGGCTCTGTCGTTAATGTTGAGCCTGCTCCTGAACATCTGTTGATAACCACAGAGACAAAAGAGGAACTGATGCCTCTTCTTGCGAAACTGTGTTTCAGGCCGAGCGATAACAGTCTGGGAAGGGCGATCAAACTCACACACTACATTGAACTGAGCGAGAAGTACCTCAAAACGATACCTGACGACTGGCATATCTATGTCAGAAGCGAACAGGATCTCCCTGTTGCGAAGCGTGAGCAGCTCCTGAAGCTGCTTGAGGAGAAAGGATGGAAGATAGACCGGGAGAAGAAGAAGATCATCGAGGGACCACTTCGGAAAGTGGATGTCTCGTTCCAGCCTACAAACGTCCCCCGTCTGTGCAAGGAGGTTAAGAAATGACCCTGAAAGCTGAAAAGGTCATAGACACGACCCGCCAGGCAGTGCCTTTTGATACGGGTAACATCCCCGGACCGAAAATGGCAAAGGCTGTCATGCCAGCAGTTCCAGGAAAGATGCTTGCAAGAGCAAAGAGACCGCTTCTGATAGTTGGTTCTGAGGTACACGATACGGATGTGCTTGCAAGGGCTATCGCAATAGGACAGACGGGTATCCAGATAGCTGCTGTAGGGAACGCATATACATCCCTCGGCGGCAAAGGGCTCGATGTCCACTACATAAATATGCATGCTCTGGCATCGTATCTGTGCGACCCGAACTGGAAGGGACTTGATGGAAAAGGAAATTATGACCTTGTGGTTTTCTTCGGGATAACGTATTATTATGCATCGCAGGCTATATCTGCGCTCAAGAATTTCTCGAATATCAAGGTGATATCAATAGATAAATATTATCACCCGAATGCAGATATGTCCTTTGGCAATCTCAAGGATGATGTGTTCATTGCAGCGCTTGATGAAGTTATTAAGGAGTTACCGAAAAAATAGATATATCCCCGTATGAAATACGGGGATACAGGAAGAAAATATGGCAAACGAATTTCCCTTTGAAATCTCACCCATGTTCGAGGGTGAACGCGTACGAAAAGATGATATGTTCGTTGAACTTGCAGGTCCCAAGTCGAGGGGATTTGAACTCGTGAGGGCTGCAGGCATGGATGAAATAGAGGATGGAAAGTTCACCCTCATCGGGCCTGACCTATCTGCCATGCAGGAGGGTTCGCGCCACCCTTATACGATGATATACCGCATCGCGGGAAAACTGGTCGAAACCGACCTTGAAGCGATAGTTGAGCGGCGCAATCATGATTTCCAGAATTATATCCAGGGCTACATGCACCTGAACCAGAGATACGATGTATGGGTGCGGATAAATAAGGATGCGATCAAGAAAGGTCTCAAATCATTTGAGCAAATAGCAAAAGCTACGATGATGCTTTTCAAGAATGAGCTTTCCTTCATCGAGAAGATAGAAGCCACGTACATCACAGACCCTGAAGAAGTGGAGAAACAGAGGGCCGAAGCGCTTAAAGTCTATGAAGCAAGGGACGCAAGGACGCGCGGTCTCCATGACGAGGACGTGGATGTGTTCTACGGATGCACCCTGTGCCAGAGCTTTGCTCCGACCAACGTATGCGTTGTCACGCCTGACAGGATTTCCCTATGCGGCGCAATAAACTGGTTTGACGGGCGCGCGGCTGCAAAAGTAGACCCTGAGGGACCGCAGTTCGCCATCCCGAAAGGCGAGATAATAGACAAGATCGGGGGCGAATATTCTGGCGTCAATGAAAAGGCTGTGGCGCTATCGGGCGGCGAATACTCCAGAATAAAGATACATTCTTTCTTCGAGTATCCGCATACAAGCTGCGGATGCTTTGAAGTCGTGGGATTCTACATCCCTGAAGTGGACGGCATCGGATGGGTGGACAGGGATTACAGTGGCAATGCGCCAAACGGGCTTGCTTTCTCAACGATGGCTGGACAGACTGGCGGAGGTAAACAGATCATCGGTTTCCTGGGTGTGGGCGTGAACTATTTCCGCTCGCCCAAGTTCATACAGCCTGACGGAGGATGGAACCGTGTGGTGTGGATGCCCAGGAACCTGAAAGATAAGATAAAAGCCGACATACCTCCTGAGCTTGTGGACAAGGTTCCCACTGAAGATGAAGTGAGCGACCTGAAGACACTGCGGGAATATCTTGAGAAAAAGCAGCATCCTGTGACACAGAGATGGGCAAAGGAAGAAGCTGCTGCTGAGGCGGCGCCTGAAGAAGCTGCCGCCATGACAGGTGCGGCTCCTGCATGGTCTGCGCCCGCTATGACTATGCCTGCTGGAATGCCCATGATGCAGCCGATGCAATTCGGAGGCGGCGAGGGCGTGAAGATCAGTTTTAAGAATGCAAAGATCACTATCGACAGGATTGTGCTTAAAAGTAAAGAGAAATAAGTTAAGAATCCGTTCAAAATACCGCATTTTTGACTACATCATGTGCATTTGTTAAATTTTTTTAGATCATTGCTTTATTGCCTAGTAATTACATATTAAGTATCATGGTAAATATAATTGATGAATTCCTCAAGGACCTCAAAATCAATGGCACGGCAGAGAAAACTCTAACGGATTATAGTAGATTCTTAAAGAATATCAATAAGGTCAAGTCGCTCGAAAAGTGGGATAAAACCGATGTGAATAGATACATTATGGATAAGCAGAACGAATGTTTGATCGGAACAGTTGAACTTTCGAAAGTCAAGCTAAAGCGGTTTTTTGCATGGGCGGGTAAATCTGAACTAGTAAGCCATCTTAATATTAAAATGCCTGCGGATAACCTGGGCAGGTCAAATTCTGCCGGTTGAAGATATGTTAATTTATCAAATTATATTACACAATCAATTCCTTTAAGGCTTTAATTTCATTATAATTTGAATCAGATGTTTAAATACTCAAAAGAGTTATCTGATAAAAACTATGAAAGTAATCGCGATCACAGGCAAAGGCGGCACCGGAAAAACCGCTGTAGCCGGGATGCTGATAAAACACCTCACAGCAGGCAAAAAAACCCTCCTTGCCATCGATGCTGACCCTGACTCCAACCTCCCTGACGTGCTCGGAGTCAAAGTCGAAAAGACCATAGGCGACATGCGCGAATTCATGCTGCAGGAGCGCGATAAAATGGCTCCTGATACCAATAAGGAGGCGCTGCTTGAGTCAAAGGTATATGAAGTGCTCACCGAGATGCCACGGTATGACCTGCTTGTGATGGGGCGCCCCGAGGGTTCGGGTTGCTACTGCTTTGCGAACAACCTCCTTCGCGGGATAATGGACAGGATACTTAAGAACTACGACCTGACGATAATCGATACTGCTGCGGGGCTTGAGCATCTCTCGCGGCGCATCATCAGGGATGTGGATGAGCTGCTCGTGGTCACGGACGGCTCGCGGCGGGGCTTGCAGACGGCTGAGAGGATACGGGATCTGGCAAAGTCGCTGAACCTGAACATCAGGAAGATGCATGTGATCGCGAACAAGGTCACGCCTGAGAACAGGGCGCGCATCGAGGAGTATGCAAAGGAGTTAAAGATGGACCTCGTCGGGATCGTGCCTTTTGATGAAATGCTTGCGAGCTTTGACCTTGAGGGAATACCGCTTTCAGAACTGCCTGATGATTCGGCTGCGATGAAAGGGGTCGGGGAGATCGTGCAGAGGATGGGGCTATAGTGGATCGGTAATGCTATAGCAAGAATCTCAAATAATCGTAAATAATTTATGAAAAATAAAAAACCGCAGATAAACGCAGATTAATAGCAACGTATCCGCGTTTATCTGCGGTTAAAATATTACGGAAATTTAAGAATCGTGCTATAAAACGCATGTTTACTTGAAATCCAGGTGAACCTTTACAGCTCTCTCAATTTCTTCTAAAAAACGCCCGATCCCACCTCGAACCCGATTATAGGATGCTCAAGCCCGAAATCCGAGATCACTCCCGGATGTATCTCCCCGAACACGCCAGCTTTCCTGCCATTGATCATTATATCTGCGCGCCTGCCCTCAATGAACGCGGGATCATCCGACTCAGCGACCTGATATTCGATCCGCCTCTCTCTCAACACTGCATCCACAACTGCCTGTATCTCAGTAAAATTAGCCTGCGGGTGGATGGCGACTGCTCCGAGCCTCTGCTGAGTCATGCAGTCCAGCACAACTTCTCCGACTTCGAATATCCGCTGCGGGAGTTCACGGTGTTTATTGATCGAGAGTATTTCAAGCATGTTCGGAAGTATAGTGGGGCGCACGATTGTATGGTCTTCGCTGATCGGATACAGGATATGCGTGATGCCGTCTGCTTTTTCCCGGCGCATCTTATCGAACTGCACGCGCTCGCTCGTGAGCGTGAACGGCATTACCTCGAAATATCCAAGCCCGACCATTATCTCGCGGAGAGAGTCCTTGAGTTTTGAGATCGGATGGGCTTTTCCAGTCGTCAGCGTCCCCGGAAGTTCAGGTTTTATCTTATCAAAACCATATCCTATCGCAATATCTTCTATCAGGTCACAGTTATGAAGGATATCCGAGCGGTAGGCAGGAACGAATACCTCGATATTGTTTCCCGACGCTTTTGCCGCATATCTCATCTTTTCAAGACAGTGAACGATCTCATCATTCGTTATCATAAACCCGAGATGTTCCTGTACCTCGCCGGTTGTTAGCTTCATCTTTTCAGGCTTGAGCTGCGGCGTCTGCATCTTGCCGTCGATAGTTACTGATCCTATCTTCCCGCCGCGCTCTGCCAGCGATGCGACAACGATGTTCAATGCCACGGACACAGCAGGGTCAAGACCAGTTACTTCAATGAACAGGTCAGTGGTGTCCCCGGTCACCCGTGTAAGTTCACAGTTGATTATAGGCGGGAAGGAGAGAACATTATCCTCAGAATCCAGGATCAATGGATATTTTTTGAATTTCTCAAGGATATATGCGAACTTGACGCCTTTCGGATGTTTTTCAAGTATCTCCCTCATTGTCATGGGCTCTGTAAAATCAAGAGGCGTGAACCTGAACTCCGGATCCTGAGCGATATATCTGAACGGTGGTTTTATCTTCCCCAGGTCATGCACCCCGATGGAGACTTTTTTCCTGTTCCTTCCCACAGCCCAGTGGAGCGACTCCTGAAGAGCCATCAGCGATTCGATGCTTCGTGAATTGAATTTCATCCCGCGTACTACGGCGCAGGCAAGGTACGGGCGAATGTTCTCAATGCCAGCATCCTTTGTTATCTCAATTCCTGAAGAGGTGACGTGAAAGTCCCTCAGTCCTGTCTCGATCTCCAGGAATCCTCTGATCGCCCTTGCAACGCCTTCAGGACTGTAAAGGTCAGGCCTGTTCGGGAAGAACTCGATGTCTACATGATCGTCCTCTATCCTTTCGATATCGCATCCCATCATCGGGATCCTTTTAATGACAGTTTCCTTCTCCAGACCTGAGAGTTCTTCAATGTCGTCGTAATATAGCGTAATAACAGGCATTTTGATCGTCTGAAAAAGGATTGGAAGATATATTAATCATTCTGTTAAAAATTTCAGATCAATGACTGTATATCCCGGATGAACAAATTTGATAAAAATACCCTCAAAAAGAGACTGATTTAAAAACGGCTATTGAAATGACGTTATTGAGGTCAAATAATCAAATTAAACCAATCAATATGGCTGTTTTTCTCTAAATATCGTTTTTTAAACTATAAAAAACTCAAAAAAACCGTGCTATGCCTTAAAAACTCAAATAAATTGTCGATGTATTTATTTAATAAGTGCTGTATTGGGTCAGTGTGGTACTAATGGTGCTATGTCGGATAGAATCGCTTTGTGGCTGTGATTTCTATCCGTCTCCATTAATAGTGCTATAAAAACAGTTTTTTATGATAATAGGAGGAATGAAATTGAAAATAAAATACAGATTAATAATAGCAACAGTGATATTACTTACATTTATTACATCGACAGCTCTGGCGAATTCAGGACAGAATAATGCGTGCGGTAGCAGTAGCTGTCATACTTATCCACCAAAATTAATTAACATTACAACAGATATCAAATCAATAATCGTCAGTACAAATGAATCTTTTATGGTAAACATAAGCTGGAAGGGAGGAGCGAACGATGGATCAAATTTAACAGCAATAAAATGGCCATCGGCAGTTTTAAATAATTCCGAATTTTCCCCCAATCCCATGCTACCTGTCACAGGTATTTTTCCTAATGGCACAACTTCATCTGTCTTAACGGCGCCGGAAAAACCTGGAAATTATACGGTCAGAGTATATGCAGCGGACGGTTCGTGGGGAACAATAGAACATGAAACAAACTATACGGAAATAAATGTAACAGTCCAGGAAATTATTGTCATCCCCAGTTACAATGTCAGCCTGAGTGTGGATTCAAACGGCACGACAACATCGCCAGGTGTCAATGTAACATACAAGCTCACCATCAACAACACAGGAGATACGCTGGACAATTATACTCTTGTCGTATCCAATCCTGACGGGGCATCAGCAAGTCTTGACAATAGCCATATACAAAACCTCGCATCGGGAGCAAGTGCAACTGTTCTACTGAATGTTACCAATGCATCTATAGGACCATTCAGGGTAAATGTGACAGCAAAATCCACGGGCAATTCGAACAAGACCGCAACTGTGAATACCACAACGACAGTCAGTATTCAGCCCACAGGCGGCGCACCAACAATAATAAGCTCCTCCCCATCAACGATCATTTTTGATAATGTAACATTTGTGTTGAATGAAGCTGGAGATTCAAGAATTTTCAATATAAAAATAAATCAGACCGTGAATGTTACATGGTTTATCTCCGGAATAGAAGTATTCAATCAGAGCGGCGTTAATGAATCATCATATAAGAACACAAGCGCCGCCAGCGGGTTCTGGAATGTGGAAGCAAAAGTGTCAAATAATAACGGGTTTGATTCCAAAAAATGGATATGGATAGTGTCAAAAACACCTTCGGGCAATAAAAAGACCCAAATAAGGATCAAACCGGAAACCCTGAATCTCGCCAGCAAAGGTAAGTTTAAGGTAACCATCCGTTTACCTGATGGATATGATGTGAATAATATCGATCTTAATACAGTGATGTGTGAAGGAGCTCCTGCGCTGAAAGGGAAGGTCAAAAACAAAGGTAATGTGTTAGAAGTGACCTTCAACCGACATGACCTTGTGAATGTATCCACTGGAAAGGCTGTCAGGTTAACAGTGACCGGTATGCTCATGGATGGTACAAAGTTTGAGGGCAGCGATATAATAAGGGTCATAAATAAAAGCAATGGTAAATATGAGGAACTCGATGAACAAGACGATGAAGTCGATGAGGATGAAGTCGGCGAGACCGAAGATGAGATAGGAAAACACAGCGAGAAGGTGGACGGCAGGATCAAGGAAAGTGGAACAAAGAAAGACGACAAAAAGATACACGGCAAAAGCAAGGAAAATGGGAAGAAGAAGGACAACGAAAAGGTGAAAAGCAACAACAAGGGAAATAAACTTAAGTATGGACTTAACGAAGATGAAGACGACAATGATGAAGACTAAGATCAGGACAGGACTATAAGGCGTAAGAATGGGTAGTAAAATAAGAACTTAAATTGGGATAATATCCCAATTTCTATTTTTGTTATTTTTCTTCTTTCTCTTTTTTTATTTTACCCCGGAGGCTCTTATAGCAAGAATCTCAAATAATCGTAAATAATTTATGAAAAATAAAAAACCGCAGATAAACGCAGATGAACGCAGATTAATAGCAACGTATCCGCGTTT
>JAYTKX010000100.1:0-3440 GCA_043729865.1 Methanobacteriota archaeon | reverse complement strand
GAGTCCTTCTCAAGCGTTGCGCCTGCTGGTCTTGTGATTATCAGCGTCTCAGTGACGCCGTTCAATGTAAGCTGTGTCCGGAGCGCCGCCGCAGATGCGAACAGTGATGTTACTCCGGGAACTATCTCAATGCCAATTCCGAGTTTTTTAAGCCCGTCTATCTGCTCGATTATAGCTCCATAAAGCGAAGGGTCGCCGCTGTGCAGCCTGACCACGATCTTCCCTGCATCCGCATTCTTTGCGAGCACATCTACGATATCCTCAAGCTTCATCCCGTGGCTGTCCAGCTTTTCCCCGCGGACGCAGTTGAGTACATCGGTGTTCACAAGCGATCCTGTATACATCACAAGGTCGGCTGATTCAAGGAGTTCACGCCCTTTGACGGTTATATATTTAGGATTGCCCGGACCTGCTCCAACAAAATATACGACTTTATTGCTCTTCTTATTCTTTTTCCCCTTCCCAGCAACAAGGATGCTGAAATAATCACCTTCACATGGAATATCCCGGGTCACCTTTTCATTTTCCATGAACAGGCGTTCTGCATAGATGAAATCATCAAAACCATCTCTTACGAGTTCATTTCTTATTTGTTCAGGATGTTTTGTTTTTAGCAATATTTTCGCTTCCACAGGCGAGCCGTCGCTGACGATGAACGACCCCTCGATGCTTGTATCTGTGCGCGCCGCCTGCGCGGTTATCGCGCTCACACCGGGTATTGTTGTAACCTCTACACCAGGATATTTCTCTTTAAGCGTCCTTCGAAGGTGAGAGAAGGTGGAAAAGAAGTTTGGGTCGCCAAGAACTGCAAATGAAACTGTGCCTTTTTCCACTTCATCTGCCACTATCTGCGCATTGTTTTCCCACAGTTTTCTTAGTTCAGCCTTATCCTGGATCATGGGGAAATCAAGGATCTCAGCTTTCGCATAAGGCGCGACAAGTTCTGCTGCAAGTTTTCCCGGAACGAACACTTTCCTGCTGTTCTTCAACGCTTTTACAGCTGCCAGCGTCAAAAGGTCAGGGCTGCCGGGTCCCAGACCCACACCTATCAGCATCGTTTCCCTCCCACTATCAGGAACACCGGGTTTTCAGGTCTGAACATTGTACCGCCTGCAAGCTCGTGTCCTCTTGATATCTGTACCTGTATCAATTCCCTGAATATGTTATTCTGTTTCAATATCTCAAGCGCCTCTACCGCCGTCTCGATCCTTACAGCGCTGACCACGAACCTGGAGGTCTTTTGCATCAGGACATTAAGAACCCTCTCTATGTTCTTGCTTCCTCCCACAAATGCGCAGTCCATATCAAGTCCATGAAGCAGTTGTGAAGCTTCGCCTTTTAGCACCTTGATGTTCGTGATCCCGCATTCCTTGATATTATCTTCCGCGGCGCGGATAGCTTCATCCCTGTTATCTATGGCGTACACCTGCCTTACAAGTCCTGCCACGCTTATCGATACCGAACCGCTCCCGCACCCTATATCCGCAAACACATCTCCTGGCTTGAGTTCGAGTTTTGATAAAGCCACGGCGATGATCTCAGGCTGCGTGGGGGTTCCTTGTGGATATCTCATATTACCAGCTCAATATTAGTTGTGCCTAATCAATTTGACTTGATATAATGCTTGCTGTGGGTTTAAGCTATAAAATGATGAATAATCAGACGAATTTTAGATATACTTAAATAGATAAATAACATTAATAATCAGGAGGAGGAAACTCCCGGAGGAAACTGAATGAAGTTAAGCAAACAGAGTCTGATTCTGGCAACAATAGTACCGTTAATATTTGGATTAATAATACTCTTAAATTTCAAGGATGCAATAGATATACTGGACCTGCTTGGAGGTTCTACCCATCTGATATATGACCAGCTTATAGTCATTGGCATTTTCTCGTTCCTTGCTCTCTCGGTATACTGGTGCGTAATGATGTACCTGATATACCTGCTGCAGGAAAACCTGATGACGCTGGATTCGAACCTTGACAAGGCGGCTGATATCGGAGCAAAGCACCTCTCAGAATCCAAGAGCCTGCTGAATCAGGTCATAAACATATTGAAAAGATACGAGTCAAGCCAGTAATAAGCTTACAACTTATTACTCCTTTTTTTTATTTTTTAATCAACTAATTTCTTGGCGAATTCTATCAATCCGCCGGCGTCAACTATTCCCCGGACGAAGTCTGGCAGCGGCGTTGCTTCATATGTCTGGTCCTTTTCGGTGTTGGTGATAATCCCTGAGGCGAAGTCAACTTCAATATGGTCCCCTTCCTCGATCCTGTCAGTATCCCGGCATTCAATTAGAGGAAGTCCTATGTTGATGGCGTTCCTGAAAAAGATACGGGCAAATGATTTTGCAATTATGCATTTTACTTTTGCTCCCTTAAGAGCAAGCGGCGCGTGCTCCCGCGATGAACCGCAACCGAAGTTGAAGCCTGCCACTATTATGTCCCCTTCTTTCACGCCGTGGGCGAATTCAGGGCGCACCCCTTCAAATGCGTGCTTTGCAAGTTCATCAGGCGTGTTTATTGTCAGGTATTTGCCGGGTATTATGGCATCAGTATCAATATCGTCCCCGAACTTCCAGACGTTGGAGGGGGATTTCAGGTCTGTTTCAAGGTTCACCGTGAGTTTCTGCTTCATGAGAGGCTGAATTGGCAGGATGGGTTATAATCTTTATTCCGCATAAACTCTTTATACAGCCTTATTCTATGAGCTATCGGAGAGCGAACCTTGCTTAAGGATAAAATAAGAGAAAAAATAAAAGATCTTAAATTCATTAAGCCCGGGATAAAGATAGAAAAAATACATATTACTGTGGCTCTGGCAGCGCTTGCCGTACTGGTCTTAGCAGCCATTGCATTGAGTACAGGATTTTTTGGGGAAGAGCAGCCCCAGGAAAAGCCAAAACCTCCTTCTGTCTCCATCGGATGTGACCGCGTGGTCTGGAATGGCACTGAGCTTGAGATCACAGGGACAACCCAGAACATCAACAAGCCGCTGTTCAACTGGACTGTGGACGGGAAAGATGCGGGCTCTGGTCAGAAGCTCATGCAGAAGTTCGATAAAGGAGAGCATCTTGTGACGTTAGCGGTAACCTTTGATAGCAAGACGCTGACCGCAAATCAGACCACGCTCGTCATTGATTCTACAGATGGCGTTTCTGTGCGCGACTCTTCAGCTTCAAAGAACCAGTGGGGATTCCAGACCATCTACAGAGGAAAAAAGTCCGGAGTAAAAGGCGTAACGGTCTCGGTGGACTCCTCGGCGCCGCCGGAGGTAAACGCCTGCGGTTACCTCACCTCAAAAGCCCTGATGGCTGGAGACTACACCTGGAAAGCCGTGTATCAGGGGAAGGTCATAGGTTCAGGTAAATTCAATATAAAGGAAGTGAGCGAGGTCAAGATCACAAGGATGGATATCGCGAAAAGCTATACTGC
>JAYTKX010000099.1:0-24455 GCA_043729865.1 Methanobacteriota archaeon | reverse complement strand
TGCAATGACAGATGACGGTAAATAGCTATAAGGGTCGGATCTTTTAGAGACCAGTTTACCTATCACTGGCAGCATTTTTTGAAAATAGAGGTAATATATAGACCTGAAGACCCTGTTCTGCGGTTGTGAGAATTCAAGCACTGCGACCCTGCCTCCTTTCCTTACAACACGATGCATCTCGGACAGGGCTTTATTGATGTCTGCAACGTTCCGGATGCCAAATGCCACGATAGCGCCGTCAAAACTGTTATCTTTGAAAGACAGGTTCTCTGCATCGTTCTGGATACAGCATACGTTTTTTATGCTGCTTTTCTTGATCTTCAGGTCGCACAGTTTCAGCATTTCCACACAGAAATCAGAGGCAATAGCATTGCTTCTTTTTGAGACTTCTATAGCCACATCTCCTGTCCCTGAACAGACATCAAGGATGAGACCGGATGGCAGTTTTTCCGCGGCGAACCTGCGCCAGTATTTGTCGCGTCTCATGCTCAGAAGGGAGTTTAGAAAGTCGTAATTGCGTGAAATGCCTGCGAACATCTTCCGGATATATTCTTTTTTCTGCGCCATGACCTCATTCAGCTTACATGTTTTTGAAGTCTTAAAACATTCTTATGGTGATCCATCGCATCTGACATTCCCGTTACGGCAGATTCCCTTCCCCGCTCATCTCGTGCTGCCGCTCGATATTCATCTTAATAAGTATCTCAAAAACCCTCTTCACCGACTCTCCATCAAGACCCCTCTCTGTCGCAGAATTCGCCGCCCTTTCAAGCACCATCTTATTCTGTTCCACATCATTTATCGGCATTTTCGCATCTCTCTTTGCATCAAGCACATCCTTGGCAAGCGCCGTCCTCTGCTCGATAAGGTTGAGTATCTGCACATCGATCATCTCTATCTTTTCTCTGATCTCTCTTAACGGCATATTCTTCCACAGGTATTATTTACTTTCGTCCTTATCACTTTTCCGTCTATCCTGCGCCACACAGGCTCAAGTTTATCAAGCAGTTCAGGGCTTCCCAGGGCTGTATATGCAGGTCCTGTGCCCGAAAGGCTCACTCCCTCGATACCCACCTCCAGCGCTACCATCATGGGCTCTGTGCTGAATCCCAGTGCAGAGCAGTACAGGAAACCGTTAAGCGTCATGGCTTTCTCGTAATTTCCGGCAAGAACTTCTTTGTATGCAAGCTCAACCCACCGCCCTATAAGTCTTGAGCGCGCCACGTTCGTGGAAGAACTGAACACCTTCTTTTCAGGAGCAAGGATGAGCACATCGGATTCGCGCTCTTCCCGTTTGATAAGCTCCATTTTCTTATTATCGGTGACAACAAATCCTCCCAGCATCGAAGCGCAGGCATCGTCAAAAGCGCCTGTTATCGTTACCTTTGCATCAAGCGCTGCCTGCACCCCTATCTTTACTGCTTCGAGCGGTTCAAGTTTCTCGCCAAGTGCGTCAAGTGTAGCAAGCACCACAGCATTCGCGGCAGCGCTTGAGCTTTTAAGTCCGCTCGCTATCGGGATTTCGCTCTTCGTTGCGACCTTCGCGCCGCTTGTTGAGCCAAAGCGCGAAAGGGTAAGCTCGACGCAGCGTTCGATGAGCCTGGTGTCGCCGCCGTCTTCCATATAACCCTGTATCTTCTTAGAATCGGAAAGGACGACTTCCGCTTCGGTCTTAAGTTCGATGCCGAACGCTGCGCCTTTCCATGTTGCTATTGCGTTGATGATGGTTCCGGCGCCGCAGGCGTAAGCATATCCTGATCGTTTCATATTATTTCCATTCTCACAGTCGTGAACACAGGTCCCCTTGTATCTATCTTCTTCTTCAATCCTGTTATATACCTCTGCGCTATCGGGTCTATCCTGATATTTATCTCGGACGGCACCTTGATTATCCTCACTCTTGTTTCTGAACCAGTGCCGTTCCTCACAGCCTCCTCTATCTCCTTTGCGCATCGAGCAGCAAAAGCATCTATATATCTTATCCCCGAAGTTACGCCGTTCTTGAAAGCATCATCCCATCTCGAAGTTCGCGGCAGTCCCAGTATATCGTTTTTATATGAGATCAATTCGTTCATCGCAGCAGGTCCGCAGAGCTTTGTATTCTCTTCAGGTTCTACGACTTTTACCCTGATGTTCTTATCAAACAACTGCCCCTCCCATGCAATAAATTCGCATGGGCTCTGTGTATTCCCATGCTGCACGCATGTCCTTGCGATAGCTTCCTGGATATTTTTTCCCGTTTCCGTCGCTGGCGCATCTTCAACATATATCATGGCTGCGATCTCGCTATCCGCCATCACCCAGTTCGTCTTATACTGGAACTGGGGGTACGTGAGCGCGCGGACATCCATTGAATCATGCAATATCATTGCAAGCCGCTCCACGCCCATTCCCAGGTTCATCACAGGGTAAGGTATGTTATACTGCGAGAGCGCAGAAGGGGAATAGATCCCGAAGGTCGCTACTTCTACCCAGCCGTCTTTGTATTTTGTCTTTGACCCCACGAGTTTCGGATGATATGCGAATACCTCTGTCTGCGTATCAGGGACGTAATACTTGCTTCTCTTTTCATCGGGTCTGAAGGTGAAATTGGAAAACCCGAACTGACTCAAAAGCCCGGCTGCCACGGCTTTCCCGTCATCCACGGAAACGTTCTCATCCATTATCACGCACGAAGCGGAATAATAAGCCATCAGGCGCGTGGCATCTTCTGCCTGCTCCCGCCTGAAGCACCTGTCCACAGAAAAAAGCTTCAAGGGAACCCTGGAATAATCCACCATTTCACCAAGACTTATGAACCATCCTGAAGTCATGTGACTTCGCAGCGTGTTCTGCGAACATACGGGAACAAGTGACTTGAACTCGGGGAATACGTGGTCTATCATCACAGCAACTTTCGAATCCGGGACATTCAGTTCTTTTGACATCTCTGGCACAAGGTCATCCCCTTCTATCTCGCCTTTCTTGTATGAATGGAGTATCTGCCTTATCTTCTCGACCCCATCGTCATTCAGGTCTCCCAGGATGCCTTTTATCTGCTCTATCCTCTCATCAGAGATGCCGACATTGGGTCTGGGAAGACCGCCTGTGTAGAAGCATCGGTCAAGCACAGCGAGAGCCTCGTATCCGAACTGCTTGTGGATATCCCGGTCTTCTACGATAATGGGATTCATGTACTCTTCAAATCCCATGCGCATATACGCATCGCGCAGGCGCTGGATGGTGTCGAATACCGGATGGGGTTTGCCGTATTTCAATGATACGCGTGGAAATTTTTCATTGATGCCAGGGTTTGAAACGATTTTTTTTCCATCGTTCCATGCTGCGTCAAAATCAGCCTTTGTCGCTTCTTTGATCTCATCAGGATTGAATTTCATGGATCTATGAACCCACCCCTCATCATCATATCAACCAGCACAAGCGCCACCATAGCCTCAGCAACAGGCACGATGCGCGGAGGGATAGAGGGGTCATGGCGCCCTTGTATTCTTATTTTTGTCTCCTGCATTTTGCTCATATTGACAGTAAGCTGTTCCTTTGAGATAGAAGGCGTGGGCTTCACGGCGATCCTCAATACAAGCGGCTCACCATCACTTATACCTCCAAGTATCCCGCCTGCGTTGTTAGTAAGAGTGGTTATTTTTTCATTTCTGATGGTAATAGCGTCGTTCATCTGGCTGCCCTTCATTGATGCGGACCTGAATCCCGCCCCGATCTCAACGCCTTTCACAGCGCCGATGCTCATCAATGCTTTCGCAAGCTCAGCGCTTAGCTTATCGAAAACCGGTTCACCCACTCCTGCGGGTACCCCGATACCTATTAGCTCCACTATTCCTCCAACACTTTCGCCTTGGCTTCTTGCAGCGTGTATCATGGCTTCCATTTCTACAGCCGCTTCAGGGTCGGCGCATCTGACCGGGTTTTTTTCTGTGTTTTCGCGCACTTCTTCAATGCTGACAGTTCTTGCGCGGATACCTCCAAGCTCCATCACATGACCCAGGACTTCAACGCCCTTAAGATCAAGGAGCTTCTTTGCGACTGCGCCAGCGGCGACTCTTCCGACTGTTTCCCGCGCTGATGACCTGCCGCCTCCGCGCCAGTCCCGCAAGCCGTATTTCAGTTCGTATGTAAGATCCGCATGACCCGGGCGCGGTGTATTGCGCAGCGCCTCGTATTTACTCGAATCCACATCTGTATTTTTTACTATTATGGAGATAGGCGCACCGGTGGTCTTTCCTGAAAACACACCTGAGAGGATCTCAGCCCTGTCCTCTTCCTTTCTCTGAGTTGTAACATCGCTCTGACCGGGACGACGGCGGTCTAATTCTTTCTGGATATCCGAATCCTCAAGAGGCATGCCAGCCGGGCATCCGTCGATCACGACGCCAATGGCAGGACCGTGGCTCTCGCCCCATGTTGTTATCCGAAAGAATGTGCCAAAGGTATTTCCAGACATGCGCTGTTATTTACTCTCCGCGGTTATATAACTTCTTTGAATATTACAATTATGATAGAGATATTTGTCGATACTGAAAAATGCACCGGATGCGGGGATTGTATCAGGGTGTGCCCCAAGGGCCCAAGGATTTACAGGATCGTGGAAAAGAATGGAAAGAAAGTGGCGGAAGTTATTGACAGGAGCTTCTGCATCGGGTGCACGACTTGCGTTACCGCCTGCAAACCGAAAGCAATACGACTGGATAGGCACTGGTAATTAAAAAAGAAAGAATATGTGATGTGAAACTCACATCACTTTGACATTTACTGACCTTCCATGAATGGGCTCTTGACACCAGTCAATACTGCCATTACACGTACTCTGCCTGTGAGCTGGTCATCGACCTTTGCGCCCCAGATAACTCTCTTGGTATTTGGGACCTTGTCCATGATCAATTCGCCAGTGACCGCGACCTCTTCGAGTGTCATGTCTTCGCCGCCCACGATGTGTATGAGCACGCCGTATGTGGCTGACATATCAGAGATGTCAAGCAGCGGCACTGCAAGCGCCTGGGTAACTGCCTTTATTACTCTGTCTTCTCCGTCGCCTTCGCCGATACCGATCGAAGACACGCCGCCGCGCTCCATGACCGCGCGAAGATCTGCGTAGTCCAGGTTGATGAGCGATGGCTGAGTGATCGTTTCGGTTATGTTCTTAACGAATGCTCCGACCAGTGCGTTCGCAACTGCAAGTGCTTCTTTAAGCGGGAGATTGCCTGCTACTTCTCTCAACTTTGAGTTATCGATAACTATGGTTGAGTCGCAGCTCTCGGAGAGCGCCTGAATTGCTTCTCTTGCCTTCTCTCTTCTGAACTGTTCGATCTTGAACGGGATCGTTACACATGCAATCGTAAGCGCTCCGAGCTCCCGGGTCACTTCAGAAACTACAGGTATTGCTCCTGTACCAGTTCCTCCGCCCAATCCGGCTACAAGGAATACAAGGTTCGTTCCTTCTAATTCTGATTTTATTTCTGCGAGGTTCTCTTTGGTTGCCTGTGCACCCATTTCCGGGTATCCACCGCACCCATGTCCCTTGCATAATTTCTCACCGAGTAAAATCAATTTATCAGCTTTTGTCATTGTACTAAGGTGATTAACATCAGTATTGGCTGCAATTATCCTGCCGCCAGCCATTCCTTTCTCTGCTATCCAGGTCGTAATATTACATCCAGCACCACCAAGCCCGACCACGGCAACGGATGGTTTTGAGGTTTTCACAAACTCTGCTAACTTTTCATTGACCATATTTATTAGCCTCCTTGACTAAAATAGTGGCTACTCTCTTTACACCTTTTAAGTATATAGATATTATTGATGAACCGTGCTGGAAGCACGATTTATTTTTGTTTTGGAGGCCAGTTTTTCTCCATCCAGCCAGGGATGCGCCCGGAGTCTGGAGGGCCTATCATTACCCGAAGTCCTGTCACATCCTCCACATCTCCCTGAAGCCGCGCCGCAAGACCAGGCAGAATCAGTGTATTGTGCGTTGTCTTTTCCTTGAAACCAAAATTTGCCTTCTGGAATGTATCATTTATCTTGGCTGCTGTAAGCTGTCCGCCTGCCACTGCCGCTTCGACACCAATGCCGTCAGTATCTACGGCTGCAAGATAGCAGTTTATCTTGTTAGAAGAAAGGTCGCTCTCAACAGTATAATAGGTGAGTGCGAAATTCGTGGTAACTATAACCGGTGAATCTTTTGTTGGCGAGCCTACTTCATTCACGCCAGGCGCGACTTTGACAGGCGTCCTGGGGTCTGTGTAAATGGTATCGCGAAGGTGCACCTCCGGCAGCATCGCATACGGTTCAAGGCTGTGGAGTATCATTATATCCGCATACCTCACAATGAACACAGAAGCAAGCACTGTTTCCCAGTAAGAGGCTGTGACAGTGTCCTTATAGACAAGCCATGCATTCAGGGGAACTGACATGATAGGATATGCAATATCCTTCTGCCCTTCCTTTATCCCTGCCCGGCGAAGCTTAACGAAACGCTCGAAACTCTCTTTCAACTGCTTTCCCTGAGGGTATGTTCCCGGGTCAAGCACAAGGTCTTTTATTCCCATCTCCTGGAACGTAGCTGCAAGGGATTTGAGCATATCCAGGTCAGGCGAGAATAGTACGACCGGAACTTTGTAGTTTTGCGCAAGTTCCGCCACTTCCCCCCAGTTCTTCTCTGTTGCAGCATATAGCAGCGGTCTTCTATCCTTCACAAGTTCAAGAGCCGCACGAAGTGCCGCGGGGTCAAAGGAGCACAGGACAATGGGAAGTTTTGTGGTCTCTGCTACCTTTTTTACAGCGGCTGCGAACTTGAGAGGGTCTCCTGAAACGCATCTTATCGCCACCATGTCAACTTTCAGGAACTTTCCCACATAGAATTTCCTGAAGTTGGCGATCTTATTTACCCTGTCAACAAGTTCCTGTTCAGACATCGTATCCCATACGTCATATGCAAATGCAGTGGGGTTGAAGAATGTCAACTGATGCCTGTAGATAACGTCGTCACCGCCGATATTTTTTGCATGTTCTCCCACACCTATAGTGACCTGGCGGATCTCAGGAGCAAGGAGGGCCTGGAGTTCCATGTACTTTTTCTTATACTCATCTTTCAGGATAGGAGGGCAATCCTCCAGCTTCTTAGACCTGTCGATGAGGTGAGCCCCAAAAGCCATACACGTCGCATCCCCGCATTCAGCGCAGTTTATCTGGGGCAGGTACTTGTAAACCTGGAGCGGGCTGTTGAGTTTCATTATACCACCGCCGAGACCCATTCATCGATATTGACCGGTTCAGTCTCTTTTGAGCCGTACAGTGTCTGAGTGATCTCTTTTAACACTTGAACCGCAGTCGGGTGCATCATCATTAGAATATCTGTTCCCGCTAGCGATAATGTCAATCCTGTCACGATCTCCCATATCGGCCCCCTGTATTCTCGCGGTCCCCAGTCAGAGTCCTCCTTGAGCGGAGATGAGACCATCCAGGATTCACGTGCCCCCCATGCATTAGTAGTGCCGCTTGACATAGGGAAATTCAGTTCCGTATCGCCGGTAAGACCTGCGAGCCTTATCCTTTCCATGTTGGTGTAAGCATAATCAAGCCCGTATCCAAGCGCTGCTGTGGTGGGATCCATAATTATGTTCTCCCTCGCAACGCCGCACTGCTTCATCAATTTCCGGTTCAGTTCTTTCTGCGAATTGATCTCAAGCTGTGTCCATGAGAGCACAACATGATTGTATTTCTTGGCTGCTTCCGCGATGCGCGCATAATCAAGGTTCAGGCTGGCGGATGCAAGCAGGCAGCGTTCACCCTCTGCAACTTCGGCAGCTTTTTCAAGTACGGCAGGGTCTTTTTCAGGATTGCCCGACCCGCCGATAACAATAGGCACGTCCACTGCCTGAAGGACTTCTTCCACGGTCTTTGCCGCCTCTTTTGGCGAGGTGTCCTTTATGTTGGGGTCTGTGCTGATAAGATGTATCGTTACCATATCCGCCCCGAAATCGCGAACGACTTTCTTTGCCCATTCTGCAGGGCTGTTTATGACATCCTCATAGTTGGATTTGACCGCCTTTGCCATGTTTATTGGCATGTCGAAAACGTCCATGGTTATATGATTTCTGTGAGGCATGGGACCATCAAAATAATATGGAAGCGCATTTTCACCGCCGAGTGTCACCGTGCTTTTGCGCGAGCCGCCGTCTGATGATGTGGCTCCCAGGATTACTTCCTGGATGGGGGTTTTCCATTCCTCGTTCCTGGCTACGCTGAACTTTGAGTCTATCAGTTTGCTCAACCTTGCGGGCTTTTGCTGCGCAGCGCCGCCGGGCAGCTGGTCGACAGGGTAACCCAGGATCCTGGAAATATTCATCAGGTGGAAGGCTATCTGCGCGGTCTCGTGCCCCAGCGCGTAAGCCATCTGTGGATTAAGACCCATCTGTCCAAGGTCGAGTTCCACATCGCCTTCTATCCTTACTCCCTCGAGAGCCTCGATATCAAGGCCCCCGAACAGGCTTCCAAGCTCGGAGAGTTTGATCTTTTTTGTCATTTTACATCCCATTTACCATTATTAATCGTCCAGATATGAGTGGCTACATATATATTTTTAGTTCGTTGAAGCAATGCTCATGGAAAGATATTTCTGTAATACCCTATAATTACATCCGGGACAGAAAAATGGATAAAAAAAGCCCCTTCTTCACAGCTTCGGTTGCATCGGCAATTTATTTTGTCATATTTTTGATTTTAAAATATTTGCTGCCTATCAAAAGAGAAACAAACAATATCAATATCGATTGGTCGGGAGCATTGCTGGGCGCTGCTATTTTCTGGCTGGTTATTTTTGTGGTGCATAAACTCCTTAAAAGAAGATATGCGGAGTAATTCCCTCGCAATTCATTTCAAGGTTTATATCATTATCGAGACAATATGCGAATAGGAATAATCCTTCACGGACCCGAGATCGTAGATGAAGGCAGCGCAGATCGGATAATCCGTATTCTCATGAAAGAGCACGACGTCACTGCAAAGCTCGGCGGCACCATGGGGCGAACTGCGGTACTGGACGCGGGGCTTGAAGAACTCATCGATATCTCGCAGGGGATGACGCCCAGCCAGACCATAAACACTATGAAGGACTCCATCCACCTTGCGGTGCTTCTCAACCACGGCAAGACCCTAGAGACAGGACGGCATTTCGGGCGCATCGTGGCGTCCAGACTTGACTTATCTCTACCGTTTATCCATATCGAGAGCCCATTTTATAACGGAAAAATATTATATTATGGCAAAAATGGAGAACGTTGTGCAGAACATGTAAGGGAGCTGTTGAAAAAACATATTGCGGATCTTGAACTTACAATTGAATCCAGTGCTCCATTGCTTCCACTTGTAAGAATTGAAGGCGACAGGCAGATAAGACGCATCTATGGAGCGCTTCCGGGTGAGAACATCAGGCTTGAAGGCGTTGTTATAGGTCATATAACCCATAATGAACCAGAGATAATATGCAGGGGCGGCAGGGTGGTCGAACTAAAGGGAATAAAGATTAAGCGCCATGGACTTGAGAAACTCGAAAGTAAGAAGATAGACCTGTCAAACGCAAGGGTAAAGACCGGGAACATCAGGCGAACAAAACACATAACAAAGGTTCAGCCCGCCAAGTCTCTTGCTGATGGAAAAAATGTCGTGATAATAGACCACTGCGCTGAGTCCACATTTGAGCTTGTGGAAGATGCAGATATTGCCATAACAGTAGGGGACGACACAACGACAATAGCAGCCGATATCCTGACGCGGCTTGGTATCGCCATCATCGGGATAACGGATGGTGATCCGGACAGCATTCTTAGCGACGCTGCAATACCGGCAGGATCTATCATTATCCGCGTAAAAGAGGGATTTGATGACATTATCGGCAGGGAAATCTCCGAGAAACTGATGATGGGCAAACAGAAATTGGCTGTTCACTCATGCGAAGAAATCGTAGAAAAAGTGCGGAAGCTTGCTGGAAATAAAATAGTTGAAATAAAACGCTATGCACAAAACCCCTAATGTTTGCAGTGAATACTCAGAAAAAAAATAATAAATGGTATAATCTGGATTATAATCCAGCAGTTATACCAAGAACGCCTGATTGAATGATGATCGCGACTGCGATTATTACACCAGCCATCTCAAGGGCAACCGCCACATTTCCCTTCTTGAGTTCTTCGAACTCATCGATCCCCTTGGTGAGCTTATCGAGCATATTCAGTGCGAGATATATAGCAGCGATCGCAAGTATTATTCCAAGTATTAACTGTAAAAAACTTGCCACCAATGCAAAGACGTCTCCAGCCAGCGCTTTTGATATTCCTGAAGAAACACCAGCGACGCCTGACTGAACAACTATGGCTATGGCGATAAATACTGATGCCACAAGAATACCCACAGCTGCGTTACCTTTAGCTATTTCCTTTTGTTCATCTATTCCTTTTGTTATCTTTCCCAGTACTGAGAAACCAATATACAGTGCCACTACTGCAAGTATGATGGCAATGACTAATTGAATAATCCCAATTACTGCTGTTTCCAAAGACATACTTTTCCTCCTAACGCTTAAAGCGTAGATGGTATTATTGGCAGCAGGGTAATATAAAATTATTGTGATTCCTTCACTCAAGAATTGACATTCATAAGCTATTTAAGCTTACAGGTATAGATAGGTTTTGTAAAAAGTGTGCAAAAGCCGTGACCTCGGTTTTTAAAACAAAACACGTGATAAATATGCCAAGATCAATCCCTGAAATGATTAGAGGAGACTTCAAATGCGAGGATATTGC
Organism: Methanobacteriota archaeon; assembly: GCA_043729865.1. Classification (GTDB taxonomy): domain Archaea; phylum Halobacteriota; class Methanosarcinia; order Methanosarcinales; family Methanoperedenaceae; genus Methanoperedens. The sequence goes on along the minus strand of JAYTKX010000099.1, from coordinate 13,644 downwards.
AAAGTGCATCCTCGGACTTAAGAACATCGACATCGAAACCTATAAAACACTTGTTGCAAAAGGGCCCATGACAGCAGAACAAATGGGCGAGATACTGAACAGGGAGAGAAGCACAGCCTACAGATCGCTTCAGAATTTAATGGGATGCGGACTCGTCCACCGGGAAACCAGAACTATCAATTCTGGCGGTTACTTTTATGAGTATATCGCTATTGATCCATGCAGGATGAAAGACATGGTACAGGGAAATATAGACCAGTGGTATAATAAAATGAAGAAACTGGTCGCTGAGATCGACAAAGACATTATGAAATAGAGAAAACGCTGCGGTATACCTCTTCGCATTTTTCTCTGAACGTTTCCTGCGAAAACCCCATCATCGCTGCCGCGAACATGGCGCCGCCTGCGCCAACTCCTTCTTTCACTTCTCCCTTCTCGTACATGCGAAGTCCCTGCAGGCTGGAATGTCCAAAACCCGGATCAGATGCATAACCCTGATACCCCAGTATATTTATAATTTCCCTGAAATTTGCTGTTCTGTCATCTGCAACATAACAGGTGGTAGCTATGGAGAGATCCCTTTTCAACCCGAGAGCTTTGATCATGCACAGGACTGATGCCATCTGAGTCCCTCCAGCGAGGATGGTCTTGACATTTAGCCCATCTACAAGCCCCGCCGCTGCTGCTATCATCGGGTCGCCCAGGCATTCCACAGCGCGCAGAGGCTGGTTTTTCAGGCTGCCAAAAGAAATACCTGACGCATTCATTCCCTCGTTCACCACGCGTTCCTTAATGCCGACAGGGTTGTCCGGAAAACTTGAAGAAACGCGACCATCATAACCCAGCGCCCTCATAACACCCATGGCTGTTGTTGTGCCGCCGGGCACGCTCTCGCCGATGATCACCAGATCAGAGAGTTTAGAAAATTTTCTTCCAAGGTCTGCTGACTTTCTGTAAATATCGACGGCATCAACCACAGCGCGACCTTTCCTGATATCTTCTCCCGGATGTGAGTTCAGGTCTATGAACGGTATCTTTGGCATGATATTAAGACCTGCATTGATAAAAAGACAGGGTATCCCTGTAAGCAGCATTGAAGCTCTTGTCAGGACGGCTGGCGTGGGAGCGCCCGAGGGGCACATCGCAGGCTCTGAAATACTGAAAACACTTCCAGTCTCAACGAGTTCCGCATCCGCTGCAGGCGTGTAATCAGTCATTTCCGGGGACTTTCCTGCGGCGGAAATCCCCGGTATCTTCGCAGTCCCCGTATTCGCAAGGATGCATACGAACAGGGGTTTTTCGGGACTGATATCAGGATACGGTTCTACCCACATACATTACAGTGCAGTTGAGGCTTCAATATATATGGATGTGGGTGTCTTCACAAGGCTCCCTATCTTTGCGCCGATCAGATTGGCTATCCCCTTTTCAGAAGCAATATCCACGATCCTCTGGGTTATAACGCCATCAAAAACAACGCTTGTGATATTGCCATTTATGTCCTTTAAGGCATTCGCAAGGTCGCGCACAGGCACTTCCTGGATTATATTATTGCTTTCATCGAGCATGCGCGCGCTGAGGCTTCCGCTCAACTGGGATATATGTTCCTGGAAAACACTTCCCTTTGCCTCTTTAGGCGCCTCTTCCGCCGCCCATCGTACTGGTTTTTGTTTTTCAGGTTCAGCGATCTGCTCAACCAGTTTTTCAGGCTCTTCATCAGGCAGTTCAATATCAATTTCGTGGGAAACTGCAGGTTCACCTTTCCCGGACATCTTTTTTCGCGCTGCGTCCATTATGGCGAACCTTCTCTTCTTGCTCACCTGATAGTAATCGAACGCCTGTTCCACAGGTATCTTCTGCCTCAGTGATTTCAGGATTTCCTTCTGCACGAGTTCTTCAACGCCCTTTCCATCAGGGGCTCGGGCAATGAAATCTATGTCAGCGACCTGCAGGAGCTCTTTGATTATCAGTTCTCCTCCCCTGTCGCCGTCCGTGAAAGCTGTGACCGTTTTCTTCTTGCACAGGTCTGCCACGGGCTGGGGGACATTGGTGCCGCCTACGGCAATAGCATTCTTGATGCCATATCGCAGGAGATTGAGTACATCAGCCCTGCCTTCCACCACGATTATGGCATCCGAGTCAATTACATTAGGGCCCATAGGGATATTCTCTTTCCCGTAGCCCATGATCTCTTCGATCCTCAAGGATTGCCTCACTTCATCAGTGATTTCCTGGCTCTCTGGCAGCATCTCATCGAACATTTCAGACATTATCTGCTTTGCGCGTTCGATCACTTTCTTTCGTTTTGATGACCTGACGTCTTCAATTTTTACAATGCCTATGTTCGCTATGCATGGACCGATCCTGTCTATGGTCTCAAGACTTGCGGCAAGGACTGATGTCTCGACCTTGTCCAGGCTTGAAGGAATATCTATGGTCCCCAAGGATTTTCCCATGTTGGATTTTATGTTTACCTCAAGCCTTCCTATCCTGCCGCTTTTCTGCAGTTCCCTGAGATCAAGGTCGGCTCCAATCAAACCTTCTGTCTGTCCGAATATCGCTCCGATGACATCAGGTCGCTCAATAACTCCATCTGCTTTTATTTTAGCATGAATGATATATTTTGTCGTATCTGAATTTTGCATATATAGTACCCTCCCTCAGAATAGCAGTTAGAAAATAGTTCCGTTATTGGGTAAGGCTAGATCTGGCGTTTTTTATTTATACTAACAAGTGATTTATTAGTATTTGCCTTCATACTTTTGATCCCAAACAGAAAATTATCAACATGTGTATATAGGTTCACGGTTCAGAACCGTAAATCCAGAGTGATTATGAATATCTAACTACTTTTCTATGGATGATTATCGCATAAATGATATTTCTATCTTCATCTATGCATATCACTATAATAGTATGAATACCTTTAAAAACGTTGTGGTTTTAAAATTTTTTAGGGGACTTTCGGATTTTTTAATCCGTGCCGTGAAGTTCATATCTGAGTTTCCCGATCTTATGTTCATTTTTCCGTCAGGAGTTTAAGAATATCCGGCATCTGCGCGCCGATTATCAATAGTGATTTTTTACTGTTGGTAAAACCTGTGATAATCCTGACATCCCTGGAATTAACATGGAACAGATTAGATAAGAACGATATGAGTTGTTCGTTCGCTTTTCCCTTCTGCGCTCTTTCCGACAGTCGCACTTCTATGCGTTTGCGCCATGGATTATATCCATGCACAGAAGTCCCCTTTGCACCCGGCGATATCTCAAGGTCGAGGACGACCCCTTCCCTGGTCTGTCTGATGGCATCTTTCATGATAGTTTAATTATGTGGTATCAATATTAATTCTATCGTTATCTCTATATACCCTCAGAATAATTTCAGTTCGGGTAATCGAATGAAGACATGTATAATGTGCGGCGGCGAGGGTACGAGACTTAGACCCCTGACCTTTGACAGACCAAAACCAATGATCCCGCTTCTGAATAAACCATCAGTGGTGCATCTTGTCGAGCACCTTTCAAAGGAGGGATTCAACGATATCGTGCTGACCCTGGGGTATCTTGGCGGGGAGATCGAGGATGCACTTGGCGACGGCAGCATGTACGGCGTACATATCGAATACGTGCGTGAGAAAGAAAAACTTGGGACAGCAGGCGGCGTAAAAAATGCAGAGGAACTCTTCGAAGGCGAACCGTTCATGGTTGTGGGCGGCGACCATGTCATGGATATAGGTCTTCGTGAATTCGTGCGTTTCCATGAGAAAAATGACGCGATCATAACCATAGGTTTGCTCCCGATAGACGATCCGCGCGAATACGGCATTGCGGACATGGACGTGAATAACAGGATCAACCGGTTCTTTGAAAAACCCGGACCCGGTGAGATCTTCAGCAACCTTGCAAGCACCGGAATATATGTGTGCGACCCTGAGGTGCTGGACTGGGTACCGAAGAATAAATACGACTTTGCCAAAGACCTTTTCCCCGACCTCATGAAGCAGGGAGAACGCATCAACGGTTTCCTTGTGCACGGAAGATGGACAGATATCGGCAACCCGCAGGCATACAGGGAGGCATGCAGGTGGATGCTTGAGCAGATGCCGGGCACAAAGATATCCGGGCGATTAAACATCAAGGATGCGAAAGTGACAGGTCCCATAGATATCGGACACGATGTTTCCTTAGGTTCAAATTCATCAATAGTCGGACCGATCGTTATAGGCGAGAATACGTCCATTGGGGATAATGTCCTGATAGGACCTTATACTTCCATAGGCAAAAATTGCAGGATAGGCAACAATTCACGGATAATGTCCTCGTATATTTATGATAATGTTGAAATAGGCGCCAACAGTGCGGTTTCAAGCGCGATCATCGACAATGCCACAAAGATAAAAGATTCCTGCATACTCGAGACAGGCACGGTCATCGGTCCAAGGGTAATAATAGGGGAAGAAGTTACGGTCAATTCACTCGTGAGGATATGGCCAGAGGTCAGGGTAAAGAACGGGACAAAGGTCAGCGAGAACATTGGGAATGAGGATTTCGGCAACGATATTAAAGGCTCTTAACCCCCCTTTATTTCCACGGAACCGTCATTTTTGCCAATATAGACCGCATCAACATCAGTAAATATCCCATGTTCCACGATCCCGCAGCACTGCGACAGTTTTTCACCGAGTGATGCCGGGTCATCTATTTTTCCGAAATCGGCGTCAATAATGAAATTCCCGTTATCAGATATCACAGGTCCGTCTTTGCTGACGCCCATTCTCAGTTCTGCTTTTCCTCCAAGTTCTGCTACCTGCTTTATCACCAGCTTCAGGGCAAAGGGAAGTACTTCAAGCGGGACAGGATGATAAAGGATATCTGAACATTTGGACTCGTCCACAACGACCACGAACTTCCTGGAAGACATGGCGACGATCTTTTCCCGTGTATGCGCTGCTCCGCCCCCTTTGATAACAGTGAATCCTGCTATCTGGTCTGCGCCGTCGATATCCATATCAAGTTCGGGATGTTCATCAAGTGTAGTAAGTGGGATACCGTTCTCTGCGGCAAGGAATGCCGACTGGTATGATGTGGGAACGCCCAGTATATCAAGACCATCTGCGACGCGCCTGCCGATTTCTTTTATTGCATAAGCTGTGGTGGAGCCTGTGCCAAGCCCCACGACCATCCCATCCTCTACAAGCTTCGCTGCCCGCTCGCCTGCAGCCTGTTTGGGATTGCTCTTATGTTGGTTCTTCATAATGCGATAGTATATGCTTTTGCTATTTATAGAATATCTATAGCATGATTATTAAATTTTCGTAATATATTAACCGCAGATGAACGCAGATAAACGCAGATGGTTGTTATCCGTGTTCATCTGCGTTTATCCGCGGTTTGTTATCTTCTCAGAATCACTTGCGATTATATGCGAATCTGACTATAATTAACGTACAAGTTCAAGGAACACATCTTCGAGGTCTGGCTGGGAAATATCGATGTGCCTGACATGGACATTAGCGAACATCTTTAATATTTTATCAAGTATGGCTCCGGCATTTTCTGCAACGATCTTGATTTTCCCTGCGCTGCATACTGTATCCAGGATCTCCGGTATGTTCTTCAGAGCGGCAGCGTCGAATTCCCCTTCATATTCTATTGTTATGGTCTCGCCAAGCTTCATCTGCCTTTTAAGTTCAGCGGGAGATGCATTCGCGATGATCTCGCCTTTTTTCAGGAACGCGATGCGTCCGCAGAGCTCCTCTGCCTCTTTCATATAATGGGTGGTAAGGACTATCGTGATATCTCTTTCTTCATGTATGCGTTTTATCTGCTGGCGTATCTTTATAGCCATATCAGGGTCAAGACCCACTGTGGGTTCATCCAGGAAAAGCAACCGGGGCTCGTTCAACAGCGCCTTGGCAAGCGAGAGACGCTGTTTTGTGCCTGTGGAAAGAGAGTCGAACCTCGCGTTCCTGAAAGGCTCAAGTTCAAGCATATCTATAACGTTTTTTATGGCTTTATCTTTATTTTTTATTCCGTACAGCATTGAGAAATACCTGAGGTTCTCGTACACGGTCAGGCTCCACGGGAAATTCGGGTTCCCGCTGCTAACGTTCACGATGCTTTTCACGCGGTCTGCCTGGGAGAGTGCATCGATGCCGAATATTTCCAATTTTCCGCAATCCGGGAGCGTTAGCGTGGATAAGATCGATATGAGCGTGGTCTTGCCGGCTCCGTTCGGACCAAGGATACCGAATATTTCCCCCTCCTCTATATTGATGGAGATATTCTTTAAAACCTCTTTCTTACCACTGACCCCGTTCTTATAATGTTTATTCACCTTTTCGGCTTTTACTGCGAACATAGCCATATTAATGTCCGGATGGGCAAAAAAGTTTGGTTGAACTCTCTTAAGGATTTTCAGCATTTAAATATTTCATCAGAAAACAATATATACAGGGTTTTAGAAATAAGTCTATGGTAAATTCGAAGGACTATTTGACTGAAGGTGATAAACACGGCGCCATATACAATGAATTTTATTGAAACATTTATAGAGATCTATAATGCAGGCGCTGCATTCATAATAATCTTCCTCATAGGGCAGATCATTTTCATGATGCGAAAGGTTGACAAGGAACTCCTGAAAGCGCGTCTTTTCCTGAATGAATCAATAATGCAGAGGACGTGGATATATATCTCGGTGGCAGGTGCGTCATTCGCCCTTAATACCCTGATCAAGTTCATTGTAAGGTTCACGACAACCGGAGAAGTCCTCAGCCCATTCTACCTTGTAGAATTCACACAGCTTCTTTTTCTGATCGCATTCATACTTGCAGTATATAACTGGTATATTTTTATAGGAAGTTTCGTCAGAAGCAAGTGATAATTAAACGTGGCGACGGCGCGCCCAACCGCAGCAGAACTGCGGACCGCATCATTTGCCGTCAGGTCTCCGGCAAGGCTCTGTGCAAGTTCAGATATTTTCTCAAGTGTCTGCGGGGAAAAAGAGAGTTCTCTCCCCCTTGACCCCAACGAACTAACTGCTCACTCCGAGTTCCTTCATCACGTTCCTGACCCCAAGCGCCACCCCCTCTACTTCTATCCCGCCCTTACCCTTGGCGCCGTCCCCTACAATGTAAAGATCGGAAACAGGCGTCGTGTTCCCGGTATCGTTTCCAGACGAAGTCCTGTTCACAGGCCATCCTCCTGAATAGGATTGCACCATCAGCACCTCATATTTCTTATCAGGGAAAAGACTCTTAAGGTCGGAGAGTCCGAGTTTTATCTCCTCCTCCAGGCTGTCCGAAAGTACTGCCTGATGTGACATCACAAGATGCTTTCCAGGCGGCGCAAGCGACGGGTCGGCATGCGTCACTTCGTTGATACCGTTGATCCTCTCCGCATATGGCGTGAAATAAACCCCGCTGTGACCTATCAGGGGTTCATGGGCGCAAATACATATCTTGATACCCTTTGAGGGCATGCCCGTTTTTATTTTTTCCAGATATCCCTTATCCATGCAATTGTACATCCTGGCTGTCTCCTGATGTCCGATGTCGCTGATAACAAGGTCGGAATCAACGGTTTTCCCATTCACGCTGACACCTTTTACCCTGCCGCCGTCAATGATTATCTTATCGACGCATGACTTAGTGTGTATCTTCCCGCCTCCGGATATTATTATATCTGCAAGCGCCCCGGTAACCGCGCCGCAGCCGCCCTGAGGCACTCCCGAACCTTTGTACCTGTACATATTCTCTATGATATCAAGCATCTCCCGCGCAGGCACATCCTTTGCCTTGAGGCTCAGCGCCCAGCCGCAGAAGGAATCCGCAAGCCTCAGAAGGAATTCATCATCAAAGTATTTCAGCACCCAATCCCTGAACGAGATATCGCTTTTTGGTTTGAATTTGAGCGAATATGCAAGTATTGTCCCGAGCTTGACCCTTTTTGTGAGAGAAAGCTCCTTCCTGAAATCATTGAATTCTATATCATTCCCGTTTTCCTTTCTGATGATAGCCATGGGATTTGAATCTATGATATTGACCTGTGCTCCGACCTCACGAAGCATTTGCGCAAGCGGTCCGCGCGAGCCGTGGGGGATCATGTGAAGCGCGCCCGTTGTGAGTTTGAAACCCCTGTAATCAAGGTTTGCGAACCTGCCGCCGATGAACGGGAGACGCTCGAAGACTTCGACTTCGTATCCTGCCCTGCAAAGCTTTGCTCCCGCAAGCAGTCCCCCCAGACCTGCTCCGATGATAATGGCTTTCATTTCTCCTCCGAAATGGCACAGACGGGACAGTAATCCGCACAGATGCCGCATTCAACGCATTTTTCATTCATGGATGCGCGCCCGAAAACAACTATTGCATCGTAAGGGCAGTAAGCGGCGCACTGACCGCAACCGACGCACTTTTGATCAATTTTCATTGGGTCCCGGCCGCTCCTATCTTCTCCACGAGTTTCGCCAGTACGTCTTTTCTCATACCCTCTACGAATTTGATGCTCCCGACTACAAGATGTCCTCCGCCGCTCACGCCTGCGCCCTTTATTTCGCTATGCAATTCTTTCACGATCTGGGGTATGTTCATCTTCACGCCTCTTGAGCGAAGGACTGCAAAATCAGGACCGTAGCCGATGGTGACCACTGGCTGCCCTTCATATTTTGTGCACAGGCGGTCATGTACTTCCCCGCTCGTCTTGCCCGGGGGAGGAAAAGTGAACTTGTGGGCGAAGTTCTCCACATCGATAACATTCAGCATAGTCCCGTTTTGCAGCTTCTGCGTTTTCACGTTGGGCATGGAAGCTTCAAGCTGCTCGGTTATGGCGGCATTTGCCTGCTCGCACAATAATTTTACTATCTGCTGGTGCCTGGCATTTGAGCCCAGGTTGAGTATGTCGTTCATCATCCCGCGCCCGTCGTTGAACCTCTGCCAGAATGCCTCGTAATCAACAGCAAGAGCCATGTTTTTCAGGTCGTCAGGTGTATATTTATCAGCAACGAGAGCCTTATAGAATCCCGCTTCAGGCGCGGCTGACCTGTCCCCGACCGCCGAGACCGCGGGGAGATGCTTAATCTCTTCCGTGACATCCGGGTTAATCATACGGGCTATCTCTGTTCCTATCATACCGGTGGTTATGCCGAAATCCCCGCCTGCGTAGGCAGGGTTCACATGCTCCAGCACCATTGAATCTATAGTGCCGTCAGGATGATGATGGTCAATGACCAGAATGTCAACTCCGTAAATTATCGCCTGTTTCATGGCTGGCATATCCTCCTCAGTAGCGCCATTATCCATCAGTACCACAAGCGGCATCCTCTGTGCGAACCTCTCCTGGTCTTCAAGCGCAAAGGTGATATCTTTAGTAACATCCTCTATTTCGTAGAATGGCGCCTTGGAGGGAGCGCGCCTGTAGAAATGGCGGTCAGCATCAGAGCCTCCGACCTCGCGTATGAGAGGCAGGAGGGCGCGCTCTATAGCGACAGCGGAAGTGATGCCGTCAGCGTCCGCATGATGGCGAATAATTATCGGGCGGGACTTGAAAACAGCTTTCCTGATGAGCTTTGCGGCATTACGCATCTTTGGCTTCAGCTTTTCAAGCACTTCGCTCTTTACAAGGAACTGGATATCGTGGGGTTCCGAGCGGGCATCTATTGCTTTTTCGATCATCTCCTTGATACCTGTGGCGTCCCCGCCCCAGAGCTGTTTCATGGCGCGTATCTCCACCTGCATGGCGCCGTTCCTCATCGCAGGCTCACCGATTATCTTCACGATGGTCTCGGACTTTATCTCAGGATAAGCTCTCTCGCCAGCTTTCTCAAATGCGGCGCACTGAACCGTGCCGTCCTCGTCAGATATTGTGAATATCGTTGGACCGCCTGTCTGTTTTATCTGGATGACCTCGCCTGAGAGGTGGGTGAGTTTGCCTATGTATTTTGATAGTTCTGTGGTCTTTCGGCGCGGGAGCTGTTTTTCGACCTCGACGACCTGGAATTCTTTGAGACTCTTCGGGATCAGTTCTATGTTCCCATTCGGAGCTATGTTCTTTACTTCCACGAATATTTTATCCCCGATTTCAGGTGAGAAATTGATGTTGCTTGCATGGATGAGTCCCCGCAGCTGCGGATTGATGTCAACGAACACGCCAAAGTTGGCATGTCCCTGCACCTTCCCTTCATAAGTCTTTCCTGTTTCAAGCTCGCGCGTATCGCATTCTGCTCCCAGCAAGTGCACGAGGGGCTTTTTTACGCATGTCTCGCAGAGGTCTCCTTTTGTTGTCTCTTTTCCACAGACAGAGCATGTGAAGAACTTTCCTTTGCCTTCACAGGTCTTGCAGGGTTCGGTTACAGAGAGCTTTCCTGTACCGCCGCACTTCGGGCATTTCATTCCTCCACCCATTAGCTTGCCCAGGTCTTTTTCAGAGAGCTGGTCGAGGCTAATTGATTTTGGTTTTCCTGAGCCTTTGCAGTCAGGGCATTCCTTCTGGCTGAGTATGATTGAGCCTGTGCCTTTACAATCCTTGCATTCTGTGGTCATAGATTTGATTGATAGATGCGGTGCGGGATGAAATAAGTTACGCGGGTGAGATTCAATGTGAATTATTCAGTACTCGGTATCATATGTCTTCATGCTCATGGACTCAAGGAACTTTTTGGGGGTAAAATAATTCTTTACTCCATTCCGGTAGTGAGGGCGAAGTTCATAAGAGCTAAACGAAGGGCTTCAGCCCTGGTTCTTACAATACCCAGATTTATCATCTCTATTAATAAATCGCTACAAGAGTATAAAAAGTTGATGGAATATGTTAAACAGAATGGGATTTCTCCAGATCTTTCAAATCGATCAATATCAAACCAGGCTCTACTATTTTCTGTTTGAACGATCTTGCAAAAATCGCATAATGCTCTATTCTTTTTTCATTGTTCCATAGCACGTACTTTGCTTTTTCCTTTAGCTCTGCAAGGATATGTCTTGCATTGACTTTTTCCTGCCATTTGCATTCCACAAATAGTATTTCCTTTGTCTGCTCGTTAATTGAAACTAGGTCAATTTCTGCAATTTTTTTTTCTTTTGTTTCGATATCCCTGTATGCTCCCCACCATTTTCCGATATTTGTGGATTTTATCGGATTCGCTGATCTTACCGCTTCCATACAAACCATCTCAAACTGTTTTCCAACATAAGTATTGAAATTCTCCTTGAAATTTCGCTCAAAACCATCAAATATGAATGAATCAAGGTCTTTTATGAACGGGTAAATAAAACCGAACCAGAATTTGAAGTAATTATCTTTTAAGGAATAAATAGTATTTCTGCTTTTTTTCTTTGCAGTTATCGGTTTTATCAATTCTATCAGGTCCAGCTCTTCCAGGGTGTTCAAATATCTCGTCAGAGATGTTCTTTCAACTCCAAGAGCGTTTGAAAGTTCGTTCGAAGTATTCTTGCCGGCGGATAATTCTTTTAATATTGAAAAATATGTCTTTGGCTCTCTTAACTCTTCTTTCAGGATTATGTCTGTTTCCTGGTAGAGCAGGGAACCCCTTGTCGCTATTGCTGTTATGGCGTTTTCAAATACGGTTTTTCTGCCGTCAAACTCAAGAATATATAGAGGTATTCCCCCGGTTATTGAATAGAACTCGATGATCTTCTCAAATCCTGCATCAGGGAAGAATTTAACGAACTCAGCGAACGGCAGGGGGTCAACTTTCCACTGCCCTGTTCTTCTTCCGTATAGAGGACTTTTTCTTCCCAGAACCTGGGTTTCCATTGCGCCAATGCTTGAGCCGCACAGGATCATGTGCAAACCTGCCGACGATAAGTGAGTGTCCCAGTATTTTTGAAGGATGGACGGGATGGCTTTATTTGCATCAACCAGATACGGAAATTCATCAATGACAATGATCAGATTAGCCGTATTCTTATCTATGAGATATTCTGCGATCTGCCTGAACTTTGAAAATGGATTCACTTTCAGGGCTCTGTCTTCGAAGTATTCGGCAATTTCGGATGAAAATGATTCTATCAACTCTTTCTCTACTTCCTGCGTTGAAAGCAGATATATGGCTTTTTTGTTCTTTATGAATTGTTTGATAAGTTCGGATTTGCCAACTCTTCTTCTCCCATAAAGCACTACGAACGAAGAAGGCTTTTTAATCTGGTTTTCGAGGAATTCCAGTTCTTTTTTCCGATTTATAAATTGTATGAACTTGTTCATAATGAACATATTCATACAAAACTATTTAAAGTTTCTCAAGGCTACTATTGTTTTCACTAACAAACGATAAAATTATGACCATTGAGGAAAGAATCAGGTTCAACAAATCTGCGCCAATCTGCGAAATCTGCGGATTTTCATCTGAAATTTTATCCACAGATTGCGCAGATTTTCGCAGATAGAAAATATCGCAAGACTATAATTCTATCATTTATCTCGGTTATTTGTTGCTAATTGACACTTGACGAGACACTAGGTGACTTTTCTCGTTTTATGTTCCCGTATCTCTCGCCATATTGACTTTCTGTCAGAAGGATTCATATAAGTTCCACATTTAATTATCCCACCGCATTCATGGAAGCTATCCCCGACTTAACAGCCTCCACAGACCTGTCCAGCGCTTTCTTCTCATCATCAGCAAGCTCAAGTTCAATAATCTCTTCCACCCCTTTCCTTCCCAGCTTCACAGGCACGCCAAGATAAACATCCTTCTTCCCGTACTCGCCGTCCAGATAGGCGCATACAGGCATCACGCGCTTCGTATCCTTCAGCACTGCCTCGACCATGTTCGCCACAGCCGCCGATGGCGCATAGAAGGCGCTTCCCGTCTTGAGAAGATTGACGATCTCAGCCCCGCCGTTCACAGTCCTCTCAACGAGGCGCTGGATCACATCTTTTGACATCAGTTCCGTTATCGGGACACCCGAAACGGTCGTAAAGCGCGGCAGCGGCACCATCGTGTCGCCATGCCCACCGAGAACCATTGCGCTGATATCCCGCACTGAGCAGCCCAGTTCCATTGCAATAAAAGTCGCGAACCTCCCCGAATCAAGCACGCCGCTCATACCGAACACCCGCCGCGGCTCAAAACCCGTGGTCTTCATCGCGACGTAGGTCATTATATCAAGCGGGTTCGTGACCGTGATGACTATCGAATAAGGGGCATATTTCGCTATGTTCTGAGAGACTTCCCTGATTATCTTCCCGTTTATCTTGAGCAGGTCTTCCCGCGCCATTCCCGGTTTTCTTGCTATCCCTGCCGTGACAACTACAACGTCCGAGCCTTCGATATCCTTATAATCGTTGGTCCCTGTCACTTTCGAGTCGTATCCGCACAGAGGTCCTGCTTCTGCAAGGTCAAGGGCTTTACCCTGCGGCAGCCCCTCAACGATATCTGTCATAACGACATCGCCCAATTCCATTTCCGCTATCCTTTGCGCCGCAGTCGCGCCTACAGCGCCCGCGCCTATTATCGTGATCTTTGGCATGTTTTCGATAAAGGCTTCAAAACATGATAATATTTGTGCTGAATGAACCCTGTTAAATCCTGACTTTCAGGGTTTCATAGGCTACATATCAAAAAGTTCCTCCTCCAAACCCAACTTTTTCAAAATCTCTTTTTGTTCTTTGGTGAAAACTGTAAGC